>JAHCKV010000658.1 GCA_026125595.1 Burkholderiales bacterium
GCGGCAAGGCCATGACCGGCGCGAACAAGCGTCCGCTCAAGTCGCTTGCCGACATGATCAAGGGCAAGAGCGGCCGGTTCCGTCAGAACCTGCTGGGCAAGCGCGTCGACTACTCCGGTCGGTCCGTGATCGTCGTGGGCCCGCAACTGAAGCTGCACCAGTGCGGTCTGCCGAAGAAGATGGCGCTCGAACTGTTCAAGCCGTTCATCTTTCACAAGCTGGAAGTGCTGGGTCTCGCGACCACGATCAAGGCAGCCAAGCGCCTCGTGGAAGCGGAAGTGCCGGAGGTCTGGGACATTCTCGAGGATGTGATCCGCGAGCACCCGGTCATGCTGAACCGCGCACCGACGCTGCACCGTCTGGGCATCCAGGCATTCGAGCCGGTGCTGATCGAGGGCAAGGCGATCCAGCTGCATCCGCTGGTCTGCGCGGCATTCAACGCCGACTTCGACGGCGACCAGATGGCCGTCCACGTGCCGCTGTCGCTCGAAGCGCAGATGGAAGCCCGCACGCTGATGCTTTCGTCCAACAACGTGCTGTCGCCGGCGAATGGCGATCCGATCATCGTGCCGTCCCAGGACATCGTGCTGGGCCTGTATTACGTGTCGCGCGAACGCGTGAATGCGCGGGGTCAGGGCATGGCGTTCCTCGATGTGTCCGAAGTGGCGCGTGCCTACGAGACGCGGCAAGTCGACGTGAGTGCGCGCGTGACCGTGCGCATCCGCGAGCAGTACTTCGATGACGAAGGCAAGCTGCGCGACAAGGTCACTCGCTACGAGACCACTGTCGGCCGCGCACTGCTGTCCGAGATCCTGCCGCCTGGACTGCCGTTCCCGCTGATCAACAAGGCGCTCAAGAAAAAGGAAATCTCCAAGCTCATCAACGCGTCGTTCCGCCGTTGCGGTCTGCGCGAGACGGTGATCTTCGCGGACAAGCTGATGTACATGGGCTTCAGCATGGCGACGCGCGCCGGCGTGTCGATCTGCGTCGACGACATGCAGGTGCCGAAGCAGAAGGAAGCGATCATCGCGGCATCCGAGAAGGAAGTGCAGGAGATCGAGGCGCAGTACACCTCGGGCCTGGTGACGCAGGGCGAGCGGTACAACAAGGTGGTCGACATCTGGGGCCGCGCCGGTGACATGGTGGCCAAGGCCATGATGGAACAGCTCGGTACCGAGCCGGTCGTCACGTGGGACGAAGACAAGAAGGACTGGATCCAGGTCAACGACGACAAGGGCGCTCCGCTGTCGCAGGAATCGTTCAACTCCATCTACATGATGGCGGATTCCGGTGCGCGCGGTTCCGCGGCGCAGATCCGGCAGCTGGCTGGAATGCGCGGTCTGATGGCGAAGCCCGATGGCTCGATCATCGAGACCCCGATCACGACCAATTTCCGTGAAGGGCTGAACGTGCTGCAGTACTTCATCTCCACGCACGGCGCACGGAAGGGTCTGGCCGATACGGCGCTGAAGACGGCGAACTCGGGTTACCTGACCCGTCGTCTGGTCGACGTCACGCAGGATTTGGTGGTCATCGAAGTCGACTGCGGCACCAACAACGGTGTCGCGATGAAGGCGTTGGTCGAAGGCGGGGAAGTGGTCGAAGCGTTGCGCGAACGGATTCTCGGTCGTGTGGCGGCCAACGACGTGATTCATCCCGAGACCAGCGAAGTCATCTACCCGGCGGGCGAAGTGCTCGACGAAGACGCGGTCGATTCGATCGAGACGCTCGGCATCGACGAAGTCAAGGTGCGCACGCCGCTGACCTGCGATACGCGCTACGGACTCTGCGCCAAGTGCTACGGCCGTGATCTGGGCCGCGGTTCGCTGGTCAATGTGGGCGAGGCGGTCGGTGTGATCGCGGCGCAATCCATCGGCGAGCCGGGCACGCAGCTGACGATGCGGACCTTCCACATCGGTGGCGCCGCATCGCGGACGGCCGTGGCGAGCCAGATCGAAAGCAAGTCGAACGGGACGGTGCGGTTCTCGCCGC
>JAHCKV010000659.1 GCA_026125595.1 Burkholderiales bacterium
CTTTTCACCCGATCGACCAGATGTCGCGTTCGGTATCGATCGGCGACCTGCAGCGCGTACACCGATTCGTCGTACGACGGGTCGTCGAATGCAATCGAGCAGGTCGTGACAGGGGTATTCGATTCCAGTGCCATCGCGGCGACAACTGCGCTCGAATCGACACCGCCGGACAGGAAGGCGCCGAGCGGAACTTCGGAGATCATCCGCAGCCGCACCGATTCGCGCAGCCGCCGGATCAGTTCCTCGGACGCTTCGGCGGCACCGATGCCGGCATCGAGACTGAATCGAGGTTTCCAGTACTCGATCGAATTCGGCATCGGTTGCCCGCGGCGCAGCGTGAGCCGATGGGCCGGCGGCAGCTTGTTGCAGCCGCGGAAGATCGTCCGCGGTTCCGGTATGTATCCGAGCGTGAAGTAGTCTTCGACAGCGAAAGGATCCAGCGTCTCCCGCAGCAAGCCGGTGGAACGCAGCGATTTGAGTTCCGAACCGAAGATCAGGTGTCCGCTGTCGGTGATGGCGTAGAACAGCGGCTTGACGCCCAGACGGTCCCGCGCAATGAACAGGATTTCCCGATGGCGGTCCCATAACGCGAACGCGAACATGCCGCGAAAGCGATCCAGGCACGCTTCGCCCCAGGCGATCCACGCATGGACGATCACCTCGGTGTCGCTGCGTGTCCGGAAGCGGTGGCCGAGCGCCGTGAGCTCGGTGATCAATTCCTGGAAATTGTAGATCTCGCCGTTGAACACCACGACGATGGAACCGTCCTCGTTGTAGAGCGGCTGCTGACCGCTCGCCACGTCGATGATCGCGAGTCGGCGATGACCCAGCCCGAGGCCGGGTTCGAGATGCAGTCCGCCGCCGTCGGGCCCCCGGCGGTGCTGGCTTTCATTCATCCGATCGAGAAGACCGCGATCGATATCGCGTTGACCCTGCAGGTCGAAGATGCCGACGAAGCCGCACATGGAGAAAGGATCTAGGGGCGAAGGTTGTGGCCGGGGTTGATCGTTCCGGCGGAAGAGGACGCGCTGACGCGGGCAACGAACGACGGATCGCTCAACTGCGAATACAGGGTGTCGTAGGCGTCGACCATCGCATCGATGCTGAACTGTTCCAATGCCCGTTGCCGACCTGCGGCGCCGTGCTCGCGACGGACGTCGGGTTGACGCAGGTAGGTGACGATCGCATGGGCGAGTGCCTCGGGGTCTTGCGGTGGCACCAGCGTGCCGGTGGCGCCGTCCTGAACCAGTTCGGGGTTGCCGCCCACCGCGGTCGCGATCACCGGGAGGCCGGATGCCATGGCCTCGAGAATGGTGTTGGAAATGCCTTCGGAGATCGAGGGCAGACAGAAGATGTCCATTCCGCCCAGCAGCTGCGGAATGCCGTCTCGCGAACCCGGCAACCACGCCAGATCGCGTATGCCGGCTTCCGTCAGAAGCGCTTCGACGGCTTCGCGCTGCTCCCCGTCGCCGATCATCACGAGACGCAGTTGCGTGCGTGCCTCGGGCATCATCCGCAGCGCAGCGGCAAATCCACGCGCGAGGTTCAAAGGGTCCTTCACTGCCGCCATGCGGCCCACGGTGCCGACAATGATGCCATCCGGCGGTACGAAACCGGGCGGACCGAGCGTCACGCCCGAGCCGACGGGCGGCGCGAACCGGCCGGTATCGACGCCGTTGCAGATTCGCGTGATCCGGTCTTCGGGGACGTGCACGACGTCGATCAGGAATCGTTCGAGATCCCGTGACAACGCGACGTACCGATGGATCCAGGGTTGCATCGCGCGACGGAGCACGATGTGCTTCCAGTTGCGATTGGACAGACCGTCGCCTTCGAGGCCATGTTCGCTATGGATGCGGCACGGCACGCCGGCAAATGCGGCGACCCATTGATGTTCCTGCGCTGCCAGATTGCGCGTGTGGACGATCGTCGGACGCAGGTGACGCAGCAGCCGCAACATGCGCCAGAACGTCACAGGGCTGTTGCCCGGC
>JAHCKV010000066.1 GCA_026125595.1 Burkholderiales bacterium
TAGGAGGCGCGCGCCGCCGCCTCCGCGGCCTTCGCCGCACTCGCCGCGGACGACGTGCCCGCTTGCGGCATCACGCGCCCGGCGGCGCCATCGGCGGCAGCACCGGCCGCACCTCGACCGAGGCCGTCGACGCCGACGGCGCGCGCGCCGCCCATTCGAGCGCGGCGTCGAGGTCGGGCACCTCGATCACGAAGTAGCCGCCGATCTGCTCCTTCGCGTCGGCGAAGGGACCGTCCTGCACCAGGCGCTTGCCGTCGCGGATGCGCACGGTGGTGGCGGTGTGCGGGCCCTGCAGGCCGTCGCCCTTGACGATGACGCCGGCCTGCGCCATCGCACCGATGAAGGCGTTCCAGCCGGCCCAGTAGGCGCCGGCCTGTTCGGGGTCGTTGCGCCTGGCGAATTCGCTCTCGGGCTCGTTGAGCAGCAGCATGTATTGCATGGTGAGTGTCCTTTCGGGAAGTGGAAGGTGGAAACGGAAGAGGGTCAAGCGGTCAGTGCAGCGGGCAGGGCGCCGAGGAAGGCCGCGGTCCACACCAGGCAGGGGTCCCCGAGGGGGGCGAGTCGAGGGTCAAGGTCTGCATGTCAGGCTCCAGTCGAGGAGATGCGGCGGCGGCACGGTATGCGCCGGCCTGATCGCTTCTCCTGGGATGACACGCGAGCGGGCGGGATTTCGACATTGGCCGCAATGTTGACATTGTCAACGCCCATCCGGCACAGTGTTGACACTGTCAACCTCGAAAGGTCGCAGCCCATGGATCACGGCACCGGACCCTTGTCTCCCGCGCGGCGCGGACTGCTCCGGGCCGCTGCGGCACAGCCTCTGGTCGCTGGGCTGGCGCTCGCTGGCTGCGCAGCGTTCGACTACCGCGAGCCCGACGCACCGCAGGCCCTGGCGCTGCCGCCCCCGATCGCACCTGCCCCGCGGCTCGCGCTCGTGCTCGGCAGCGGCGGGCCGCGCGGCTATGCGCACATCGGCGTGCTGCGCGTGCTGGAGGACAGCGGCGTGGTGCCCGACCTGGTGGTGGGCAGCAGCGTCGGCGCGCTGATCGGGGCGTTCTGGGCCAGCGGGATGTCGGCCGCCGAGATCGACCGGCTCTCCTTCGAGGGTGGCCCGCTGACGGTGTTCGATCCGTCGATCTTCGCGGACCGGGGCTGGATCCACGGCCGCAAGCTGCAGGACTACGTCGACCGCGGCGTGGGCGGCCGCCGCATCGAGGACCTGCCGCGCCGGCTGATCGTGGCGGCCACCCGGCGCGACGACCGGACGGCGCGCTACTTTGCCAGCGGCCGCACAGGGGTGGCGGTGCGCGCCTCGGGTGCCATGCCGGGCATACTCTCGCCGGTAGGCATCGCCGGGGTGGAGTACGAGGACGGCGACACCTCGGTGCCCGTGCCTGTCGCGGCGGCCCGGGCTGCGGGTGCGCGCTTCGTGATCGCCGTGGACATCACCGCACGCGAGACGCCACCCACCGCATCGCGGTCGCAACGCGAGCGCGACCGCCAGCGGCGTGTCCGGATCGAGCCCGAGGTGGCCCAGGCCGACTTCGTGATCCATCCCGACCTGGACTACCAGGCCGGCCCGTGGCGCAGCTACTTCATTGACGCGCGCCAGCGCGGCGAAATCCACGCCCGTGAGCGGCTCCCGGCGCTCCGGCACGCCCTGGCGCGTGCCGCCATCGCGCCGGAAGCCGGCCAGCCCGTCGCCACCTCAGGCTGAGGGCAGCAGCGCGCGCACGCCGGCCTCGAACGAGGCGCGCGGCACATCGTCGGTTCCGAGCGGAAAGCCGACCTGCCCAAGCGACACCCAGCGGTGGCGGATGACCGGCAGGCGGTGCGCGAGCCCGGTGGCGCGCTCGCGGCGACGTCGACGCGAAGACGCCGAAGTCCTGAGGGTAGACTTCGGGGTGAGCCGAATCGATGCGGCGGAAGCGTCGTCAGAACAATAGCCGAGGAACGTGTTGAAGATCGTCACCTGGAACGTCAACTCACTGAAGGTTCGTCTGCCGCATCTGCTCGGGTGGATCGAGCACGAGAAGCCCGATGTCGTCGCGCTGCAGGAAACGAAGCTGGACGATCCGGCGTTTCCGCGTTCCGCGCTGGAGGCAGCCGGCTATGGCATCGCGTTCTCGGGACAGAAGACCTACAACGGCGTCGCGTTGCTGTCGCGGTTTCCGCTGGAAGATGTCGCTGCCGGCATTCCCGGCTATGGCGATGAGCAGAAGCGTGTGCTTGCGGCGACCGTGCAGGGCGTCCGCGTGATCTGCGTCTACGTGCCGAACGGGCAGAGCGTCGACTCGGACAAGTATCGCTACAAGCTCGACTGGCTCGCGATGCTGACGGCATGGCTGCGCGAAGAGCTCGTCCGGCATCCTAAGCTCGTCGTGCTTGGCGACTACAACATCGCGCCCGCGGACGAGGATGTGCACGACCCGAAGGCGTGGGAAGGTCAGGTGTTGTGCAGCGAACCCGAGCGGGCCGCATTCCGCGGGCTGGAGGCGTTGGGTCTGAAGGACGGCTTCCGGTTGTTTCCGCAACCGGAGCGCTCGTACACGTGGTGGGATTACCGGATGAATGCGTTCCGGCGAAAGATGGGGCTACGCATCGATCACATCCTGGTCAGCGAGCCGCTGGCGGCGCGTTGCCAGGCGAGCCGGATCGACGCGACGCTGCGGGCAGCGGAACGCCCGTCGGATCACGCGCCGGTGATTCTCGAGCTGGCCGACGCGTGATGCCGCCGAGCGGTCGGCAGCAGATGGCCGTCGCTCAGGGCTCGGTGGACAGCGCGGGCGATTCCTTCGCGTCGCGCGGTTCGAGACCCAGCTCCTGGATCTTGCGGGTCAGCGTATTGCGACCCAGCCCAAGGAGGTTCGCAGCCTCGATGCGTCGGCCGCCGGTGTGCGCGAGGGCCTTGATGATCAGCGCCTTCTCGAACTGACGCGTCATCTCGTCCATGATCTGGGTCTCGCCGCGGTTCAGCGCGCTTTCGGCTTCGCGCTCCAGTGCGGCGATCCAGCTCTCGGAGGGAATCCGCATGTCGCCATCGCGGATCTCCGGCGGCAGATCGGCGACATCGACGTTCATGCCGGGTGCCATCACCGTGACCCAGTGGCAGAGGTTCTCCAATTGCCGCACGTTGCCCGGCCAATCGAGGGACGTCAGATACTTCAACGCCGTATCGGCCATGCGCTTGGTTTCGACGCCGAGATCGCGGGCGCTCTTGACGAGAAAATGCTTCGCCAGCAGCGGCACATCTTCGCGCCGTTCGCGCAATGCCGGCAACCGCAACCGGATCACGTTGAGCCGATGGAACAGATCCTCGCGGAACAGGCCCTGCTTGACCCGCACTTCGAGATCCTGGTGCGTGGCCGCGATGATCCGCACATTGGCCTTGATCGGTTGGTGTCCGCCGACACGATAGAACTGGCCGTCCGACAGCACCCGTAGCAGACGGGTCTGCAGGTCGGATGGCATGTCGCCGATTTCGTCGAGGAACAGCGTGCCGCCTTCCGCCTGCTCGAAACGGCCGCGCCGCATGGCCTGCGCGCCGGTGAACGCGCCGCGTTCATGGCCGAACAGTTCGGATTCGAGCAGATCCTTCGGAATCGCCGCGGTGTTGATCGCGATGAACGGCTTCGCCGAGCGCGGGCTGTGCCGATGCAACGCCCTGGCGACGAGCTCCTTGCCGGTCCCGGACTCGCCGTTGATCAGGACGGTTGCGTGGGACTGCGTCAACCGGCCGATCGCACGGAAGACCTCCTGCATCGACGGTGCCTGACCGAGGATCTCCGGCGCTTCTTCCTGCACTTCGGCGACGTCGTCCTGGCGCAGACTCTCTTCCATCGCGCGGCGGATCAGATCCACTGCCTGATCGACATCGAACGGTTTCGGCAGATACTCGAACGCGCCGCCCTGGAATGCCGCCACCGCGCTTTCCAGATCGGAGTAGGCGGTCATGATGATGACCGGCAACGCCGGTTGACGCGACTTGATCTGCTGCAGTAGCTCGAGCCCGGAACTGCCGGGCATCCGGATGTCGCTCACCACGACCTGGGGTGGAGCTGAGCCGAGGGCGGACAGCGCATCCTGGGCAGAGGAAAACATCTTGAACGCGATGTTCTCGCGCGTGAGTGCTTTTTCGAACACCCAGCGGATGGAGCGGTCGTCGTCGATGATCCAGACGGGCTTCATGGTGGGGACTCGCTGTGTCAGTGGCGGGTTGTGCCGGCCGGAACGGCGGCGGAAGATGCTGCGTCCCGCAACGGCAGGAGCAGCGTGAACACGGTGTGACCGGGTTGACTCTCGACTTCGATCACGCCCTGATGCTGATTGACGAACGTCTGCGCCAGCGTGAGCCCGAGGCCCGTACCGCCTTCGCGGCCGGATACCAGCGGAAAGAACACGCGATCGCGGATCTGCTCCGGGATCCCGGGGCCGTTGTCGACGATCTGCAGCGAGATCGCCAGCGGATGCAGTTTCTTCGCCAGCGTCACGCGCCGCGCCGCCCGGGTCCGCATGCTGAGCATGCCGCGCCCCTGCATGGCCTGGGCCGCGTTGCGGGCGATGTTCAACACGGCCTGGATCAGCTGCTCGCGATCCGCCACGAGCGTGGGCAGGCTCGCGTCGTAGTCGCGTTGCAGATCGATGCCGGGATACTCCGCGAGAATCAGGCTGCGCACGCGTTCGGTGACTTCGTGGATGTTCAGTGCGGTCGGTTGCGGCAGCCGATGGGGCGTCAGCAGACGATCCATCAGAGACTGCAGCCGATCGGCTTCGTTCATGATGACCTGCGTGTACTCGTGCAGTTCCGGGCGTTCGAGTTCGCGCTCGAGCAATTGCGCGGCACCTCGCAATGCGCCGAGCGGATTCTTGATCTCGTGGGCGAGATTGCGAATCAACTCGCGGTTGGCCTGACTCTGGTCAAGCAACCGTTCTTCGCGAGCGATGCGCAGCGGTTGCTGCAGCGGATTGAATTCCACCAGGAAACCCGACGTCGTCTCGCCCTCAAAGGGCGTCACGGTCGACGACAGCTGCAGCTTGTGACCGCCCGATGCACCATTTACAACGAACGACAGGTCGTGCTGCGTATAGCTGCTGTTGTTGCGATCCGCGAAATCGATCGCCGCAGCCAACGGGGCCCAGTCGACGAAGATGGTGTCGAGTGCATGTCCGAGCATCGTGTTCTTGCTGACTTGGAACAGGTTTTCCGCAGCAGGATTGATGTGCTGCACGGACCGCGAGCGATCGAGCAGCATGACCGCAGTCGACAACACATCGAGTCCTTGGAGTGCGGCCGGATTCACGCGCCGACTCCGCTGACGTGCCGTTGCCGGCAGCAAAAAACGCGCCACTGAATTTCGAATACACCGTCCGGACCGGACGTGTTGTTCAGCGCAGATTTTCCAGTTCGCGACGGATCGATGCGATGTTGCGTTCGTGCGTCAGCACGCTCTTCTGCGACGCGCCCGACGCATCGGGGCTCGTGGCGTGCAGCCGCCTCGCTTCGTCGAGGAGTCGTTGCTCGTCGGCGAGTTCCTGTTCGAGGATCCGACGTCGATCGCCGTCGCGACGGCGCTGCGTTTCCGCATCGATCCTCGGGAACGTGCGGTCGTCTTTCTTCTTGGTATCGGCCGGCTTCGACGGGGGCTTCGATGGCGGTGTCTCCGGCATCGGATCGAAACACATCACCAGCCGCGCCTGTTTTTGCGGGACGTTCGAGTACATCACCTGACCGTCCGGCTGAACATACTTGCAGGTCTGGGCGGCGGCCCAGCTGTGCAACGGCACGCAGAGCGCGAGGGCGATGACGAAACGCATCGAGTGGGCAGGACGGGTCCGGGCGATCCGCGACGCAGGCCACGCCGCGAGGCCGCGCGAGCATAGGCGCCGCCGGTTGTCCTCGCAACCGGAAAAAAAAGGGCGGGTTGCCCCGCCCCCTTTGCTCGAGAACGATGTCGATCACAAGCTGTAGTACATGTCGAACTCCACCGGATGGGTGGTCATGCGGAACCGCGTGACTTCTTCCATCTTCAGCGCGATATACGCGTCGATCATCGCGTCCGAGAACACGCCACCGCGGGTCAGGAACTCGCGGTCGTTGTCGAGATGTTCGAGCGCCATATCGAGCGACGAGCAGACGTTCGGGACCTTCTTCGCTTCTTCCGGCGGCAGATCGTAGAGGTTCTTGTCGATCGGATCGCCGGGGTGGATCTTGTTCTGCACACCATCGAGCCCGGCCATCAGCATCGCGGCGAACGCGAGATACGGGTTGGCTGTCGGGTCGGGGAAGCGCACTTCGATACGGCGGGCCTTGTCGCTCTGCACGAACGGAATGCGGATCGATGCGGAACGATTGCGGGCCGAGTAGGCCAGGTTGATCGGCGCTTCGAATCCGGGGACCAGGCGCTTGTACGAGTTGGTGCCGGGGTTCGTGATCGCGTTCAGCGCCTTGGCGTGCTTGATGATGCCGCCGATGTAATACAGCGCGAACTCGGACAATCCGGCGTAGCCGTTGCCGGCGAACAGATTCTTGCCGCCCTTCCAGACCGACTGGTGCACGTGCATGCCCGAACCGTTGTCGCCGACAACGGGCTTCGGCATGAACGTGGCGGTCTTGCCGAATGCGTGCGCGACGTTGTGGATCGTGTACTTCATGATCTGCAGCCAGTCCGCGCGCTGCACGAGCGGCGCGAACTTGGTGCCGATTTCGCACTGACCGGGTGCGGCGACTTCGTGGTGGTGCACTTCGACTTCCACGCCCTGCTCTTCCAGCGCCAGACACATCGCGGAACGCAGGTCCTGCAGCGAATCCACCGGAGGTACCGGGAAGTAGCCACCCTTGACCGGCGGGCGATGGCCCATGTTGCCGCCCTCGATGTCGAGGCCGGTGGACCACGGCGCTTCTTCGGAGATGATTTTCACGAAGCAGCCCGACATGTCGATGTTCCACTTCACGCCGTCGAACACGAAGAACTCGGGCTCCGGGCCGAAGTAGGCGACATCGCCGATGCCCGACGACTTGAGGTACGCCTCGGCGCGCTTGGCGATGGAGCGTGGGTCGCGGTCATAGCCCTTGCCGTCGGCGGGTTCCACGACGTCGCACGTGAGGATCAGCGTGGGCTCGTCGAGGAACGGATCCATGTGGGCGGTCGACGGATCCGGCATCAGCAGCATGTCGGAGGCTTCGATGCCTTTCCAGCCTGCTACCGAGGAGCCATCGAAGGCGTGACCGTCTTCGAACTTGGATTGGTCAAAGGCGCCCACGGGCACCGAGACATGCTGCTCTTTGCCCCGCGTGTCGGTGAAGCGGAAGTCAACGAACTTGACCTCGTTGTCCTTGATCAATTGTGAGACGTCGGCGGCGGACAGGGACATCTTCGATATTCTCCTCAGACTGGGGACTTTGATGCGGAAAATGAGGGACTTGCAGATCCCTCAAGGGTAGTGGGCGCTCTTTAACGCAGAATCCGTGCCACGACTTTTGGCCGGAAATTCATTGTGCCACAATCGGTTGGAGTGACCCGGCATGGCGCATCCGCACTGAACCGGTGCATTAATCTAGTTTATTGCACTAGATCGGTGCGGTATGGTGCGATCAAGAGCAGGCAATCGCGCGTGAGCCAGGCGCCACTTGGCGCGATACCGTAAGCGTTCGCGGTCAAAAATGGGCTTTCGAGGAGAAATGACGATGGGACGACTGACGGAAATTCTGCAAAACGCGCAGGAACGTGCGCGTCAACAGGGGTTGCCCTACGATGGTGCATTGCTGCCGCAGGAAGCCCACGAGCTGCTGAGTCTGGCCCCTGGTTCGCGGTTGGTCGACGTGCGAACACGTGCCGAACTCGACTGGGTCGGGCGCATTCCCGGTGATGTCGAGATCGAATTCCAGAGCTGGCCGGGCGCCCGATCGAACCCGAATTTCCTGGTCGAATTGAAGGCGCAGGTGGATCCGGAGTCGCTGGTGATGTTCATCTGTCGCAGCGGTGCGCGATCTCACGGTGCTGCGGCGATGGCCAAGGAAGCGGGCTACACCGAGGTGTACAACGTGCTGCAGGGATTCGAGGGCGACAAGGACGCCGAATCCCATCGGAACACTGTCGGCGGATGGCGCGCCGCGGGGCTCCCCTGGGTTCAGTCCTAACCTGCGCTCGACCAGTCGACCAAGCCGCTGTACCAGGTGATCAGCACCAGAGCGCCGAAAATGATCCGGTACCACGCGAACACCGTGAAATCGTTGGTCGCGACGAACCGGATCAGTGCCCGCACGGCCAGCAACGCCGAAACGAACGCGGCGACGAGACCGACGCCGAACAGCGAGAGGTCGTCGAGCGATAGCAGATGTCGGTGCTTGTACAGGTCGTAGAGCGCTGCTGCCGACAGCGTCGGGATCGCGAGGAAGAACGAGAACTCGGTCGCCGCCCGGCGTGAAAGTCCGAAGAACAGTCCGCCGATGATCGTCGCGCCGGACCGCGACGTCCCGGGAATCAATGCCAGTGCCTGCGCGAATCCGAGCTTGATCGCATCGAGTGGCGTGAGGTCGTCCACTTCTGCGACGCGCACCGTATGGCGCCGTCGCTCGACCCACAGGATCAGCAGCGCGCCGACGATCAGCGCCGCGGCCACCGGAACGGGATGAAACAGCCAGCGCTTGACGTGGCTGCCGAACAGCAATCCCAGCACGGCCGCCGGCATGAAAGCCAGTGCCAGATTGAATACGAAACGACGCGACCGTTCCGACGTGCCGAGCGTCGATGCCACCGTGATCAGGCGTCTGCGGTACTCCCAGCAGATCGCGATGATCGCGCCGATCTGGATGACGATCTCGAACAGCTTGCCCTTGTCGTCGTTGAAATCGAGCAATGCGCCGACGATGATCAGGTGGCCGGTGCTCGAGACGGGCAAGAACTCGGTGAGCCCTTCCACGACACCGAGGATGAGGGCTTTCAACAGAAGCATGGGATCCATGGGGCTGGATTGTAGCGGGCCGCGCCGTGGAGTCGACCGGAAATGCGGCGTCGCGGCAGCGGGTGTCGAAATCAAGTTCGGGCGTGCGCGGCCGATATCACCTGCGCGCCTGATTTCAGGCAACCGATGCAACCCAACGGCATTCCGTCAAGACAAGCGAGAAGCGTCCGCATGATCAAGCAGATCACAGCCGAAGAGCTGCGACTCGGGATGTTCATCCACGATCTCAACTGCGACTGGATGTCCCATCCGTTCGTTCGCAGCAAGTTCCTGCTGGATTCCGAGACCGACATCGAGAAGATCGTCCAGGCCGGCATCCACCAGATCTACATCGACACGGCGCGCGGCATCGACGTCCCGAATGCACCGACGGCGGAGGAAGTCCGTGCCGAAGTCGAGCAGGAAATGCATGCGGCGGCCCTGCAGCCGCAGATGGCGCTGCGCATCAGTGCCGCCGAAGAGATGGCTCGTGCCCGCAACGTCCACAAGCAGGCCCATCAGGTGGTCCGTCAGGTCATGCAGGACGTCCGTCTCGGCAACGCGGTCCATCTGGACCAGATCGAACCGGTGGTCGAGAGCATCACGGCATCGATCCTGCGGAACAGCGGTGCGCTGATCGGCCTGTCGCAGATCAAGAATGCGGACGAGTACACGTTCCTGCATTCGGTCAGCGTCTGCACGCTGATGGTGGCGTTCTGCCGGTCGTTGAAGCTCGACGCCGAAACGACGCGGCAGGCCGGCATCGGCGGGCTGCTGCACGACACCGGCAAGATGAAGACGCCGCTGTCGATCCTGAACAAGCCCGGCAAGCTTACCGACGAGGAGTTCGCCGTCATCAAGCGGCACCCGCAGGACGGCTACGACGTGTTGCTGCAGACCGAAGGCATCGGACAGACGCCGCTGGCGATCACCATCCAGCACCATGAGCGCATGGACGGGAGCGGCTACCCGAACCGGATGCCGGGCGAGACGATCGATCCCTTGGCACAGATGGCGGCGATCGTGGACGTCTACGATGCGATCACCGCGGACCGGTGCTATCACAAGGGCATGCAGCCGGCCGACGCGCTGCGCAAGATCTTCGAGTGGAGCAAGTTCCACTTCAATCCGCAATTGACCCAGGCGTTCCTGCGCTGCATCGGCATCTATCCGGTGGCCACGCTGGTGAAGCTCGAAAGCGGGCGCCTCGCCGTGGTCATGGAGCAGAACGAAACGAGTCTGCTGCAGCCGATCGTGCGGGTGATCTACGACACCGTGAAGCGCTGCTACATCCCGCCGGAGGTCGTCGATCTGTCCCGGGGTCTCGGGGCCGGCGGCGGCGATCGCATCCTCGGGCACGAACAACCGGAGACGTGGGGAATCGACCCCCACAAGTTCCGGTGAACGTGGCTCCGGCGCGACCGCCCCGGCGATGTCAGGCCTTCGAGTAGACCTCGGCGCCCTTGCGGACGAACTCGATCGATTTCTCTTCCATGCCACGGCGCAGCGCGTCGTTCTCCGCGATGCCCTGCGACTGCGCGTATTCGCGGACGTCCTGGGTGATCTTCATGGAACAGAAATGCGGCCCGCACATCGAGCAGAAGTGCGCAAGCTTGGCGCCTTGCTGCGGCAGCGTCTCGTCGTGGAACTCCCGCGCCGTGTCCGGATCGAGACCGAGGTTGAATTGATCTTCCCAGCGGAACTCGAAGCGGGCCTTGGACAGCGCGTTGTCGCGGATCTGCGCACCGGGATGACCCTTCGCTAGATCCGCGGCGTGGGCGGCAATCTTGTACGCGATGATGCCGTCCTTGACATCCTTCTTGTCCGGCAGACCGAGATGCTCTTTCGGTGTCACGTAACAGAGCATCGCCGTGCCGTACCAACCGATCATCGCGGCGCCGATGGCGCTGGTGATGTGGTCATAGCCGGGCGCGATGTCGGTCGTGAGCGGGCCCAGCGTGTAGAACGGCGCCTCGTGGCACAGCTCCAGCTGCAGGTCCATGTTCTCCTTGATCATGTGCATCGGAACGTGTCCCGGGCCCTCGATCATCACCTGGCAGTCGTGCTTCCACGCGACCTGCGTCAGTTCGCCGAGCGTGCGCAGTTCGGACAACTGCGCTTCATCGTTGGCGTCGTAGACCGAGCCGGGTCGCAGGCCGTCACCGAGCGAGAACGACACGTCGTACGCCTTCATGATCTCGCAGATCTCTTCGAACCGTTCGTACAGGAAACTCTCGCGATGGTGCGCCAGACACCACTTCGCCATGATCGATCCGCCGCGGGAGACGATGCCGGTCATCCGCTTGGCGGTCATCGGGATGTACGGCAACCGCACGCCGGCGTGGATCGTGAAATAGTCGACGCCTTGCTCGGCCTGCTCGATCAGCGTGTCGCGGAAGATCTCCCAGGTGAGGTCCTCGGCCTTGCCGTCCACCTTCTCCAGCGCCTGATAGATCGGCACCGTGCCGATGGGCACGGGCGCGTTGCGGATGATCCATTCGCGGGTCTCGTGGATGTGGCGGCCGGTCGACAGGTCCATCACCGTGTCGCCGCCCCAGCGGATCGACCATGTCATCTTCTCGACTTCCTCGGCGATGGCGGAGCTGACCGCCGAGTTGCCGATGTTGGCGTTGATCTTCACCAGGAAGTTGCGGCCGATGATCATCGGCTCCGGCTCCGGGTGGTTGATGTTGGCGGGGATGATGGCGCGGCCGCGCGCGACCTCGTCGCGCACGAATTCGGGGGTGATCACGGCCGGGATCGCGGCGCCGAACGAATTTCCCCCAAGCTG
>JAHCKV010000660.1 GCA_026125595.1 Burkholderiales bacterium
GGGCTGGCGTGGCGAACCCGAGGGGCGTGAAGGTCAGCGCTTCGCGTGGCAACGGTTTCCCGCCTTGACGGCCGCGCCGATCCTGCCGGCGAACGGTCCGATCCTGAAAGCGTTGGCATTGCCGCTGCAGATGGCCGTGACCTGTGCGGAGCGCATCGGCGAGGCGCTGTCGCTCGATCGGCTCGACGCAGCACTCGACCGGGGGCTGCGCTTGGTCCAGGTGCGGGAGAAAGGCTGGTCCGAAGATCGGCTGCTGCGATTCGCGCGAGCCGTGGTCGAACGGGCGCGTCGACGGGATGCACGGGTGGTGCTCAATGGAACTGCGGACCAGGCCGCCGCGTGCGGTGCGGATGGCGTGCATCTTTCCGCAGCGGCGCTGGCGCGGATCGACGGCAGGCCCGATCTGCCGCTGGTCGGCGCGTCGTGCCACACGGCTGGCGAACTGATGCGGGTCGCGGATCTGCAGTTGGACTACGCGGTGCTGGGGCCGGTGGCCGCGACGACCTCGCACCCGGAAGCGTCACCCATCGGATGGTCGGCATTCAGCAGGCTGGTGTCCGGGCAACCGATGCCGGTGTTCGCGATCGGCGGGCTAGATCCGGTGGATCTTCCGGCCGCGCGGCGGGCGGGTGCCCACGGCGTGGCGATGATTCGTGGGGCGTTTCCCGACCGGCCGTGACGCGCGGGTCGCCGGTTCAATCGCCGTCGCGATCGGAGCCCGGGTCCGGCTCGTCCACCGGAATGCGATAGGCCTCGGACGCCCAAGCACCGAGATCGATGGTCTTGCAGCGTTCCGAGCAGAACGGTCGCCACGGATTGGTCGTCGACCAGGGCGCCGAGACACCGCATCTCGGACAGGCGACCAGCCGCGGCTTCGGCGTGCCCGGGGCGGCTGACTGCGTCAAAGGTTGCAGAACGTCAGGTCGAAGCTGACGTCGCCTTCATGGGTGCGGCCACGTTCCGTGCCCTGGGCCTGGGTGAAGCGGATGTTGAGGGCATACTTGTTGGCGCTGACCTCGGGCACGCAGCCCTGGGTTTCGTCGAAGACGATCCGCAGCATCTGCGCGAGGCGGCCGCCCATCATCTGCTGAAAGACGCCGTGTTGCGCCATCACGGTGCTGCTCTTGCCGCTTTCGCGCAGCAGCTTCAGCACGATGCGGATGCCTTCCTTCATCGGCAGAAACGGTTCCAGCCACTTGGCGATATCGGTCCGGCGTCGATCGGCATCCATGTGCAGCCAGAAGTAGTACGACGGAAGATCGAACTCGGATACGCCGCCCGGAATGCCGGCCCGCTGGCGCACACCCATCAACCATTCGTTGTCGCGCAGTTCCTGGCCCGTCTTGCCGGAGGCCTGGAACAGACCGCTGCTCGCCCGATCCATTTCGCTCAGTACCGCGTCGAGCGCAGCCGTCGAGATCGCGGGGTTGCTGCGCAACCCTTCGAGATTGTGGCGCTGACGTTCGAGCTCCTGCATGAGTTCCGACTTCAGGTCGGCACGACCCGCCACGTCGAGAATCTCGAACAGGGTGAGAACGGCGGCATGGTGCTCCTGCGGATCTGTCTTCGAGGCGAAAAAATCGACCTTCTCGTACAGGTCCTCGAGGCGCAACAGGGTCCGGACGCGTTCGTTGAGCGGAAACTCGTAACTGATCACGGCGCGCGGATGCGGCTCGGCAAGTGGGTGTTCGCGGGATATCTTCGAAGTATCGACTAAAGCGCACGGTCAAGTAAACCCGCTGCAGCCAGATAGCGTCGATGCAGCTGTTCCACCTGGGGTGGCAGACGCTCCGGCGGGCCGTCGTTGTCGATGATGTCGTCGGCCGCGGCCAGCCGCGCGGCACGGTCGATCTGGGCGGCGAGGATGCGTTCGATCTGCTCCCGCGGCAGGCCGTTGCGGCGGGTCACCCGGACGATCTGGGTCTCGGGCAGGCAGTCCACCACCAGCACCCGGTCCACCCGGTCCCGGTAGCCGTCATGTTCCAGCAACA
>JAHCKV010000661.1 GCA_026125595.1 Burkholderiales bacterium
GAACGTCGTGCCGCGCCGGGGTTCGCTGTAGACGGTGATGGCACCGTGGTGCTGGCGCACGATTCCGTGGACGACAGACAGTCCGAGTCCGGTGCCCTGGCCCGGCGGCTTTGTCGTGAAGAACGGATCGAACACGCGTTCCACGATGTCGCTGGTCATGCCGCAACCGTTGTCGATCACCGAGAGCCGTACGTGGGGACCCGGTGCCAGCCCCGGTACCGATTCGACGAAGTCGGCATCGACATCGACCGAATCCAGCAAGATCTCGATGGCGCCGGGCCGGTTGTCGATGGCATGGGCGGCGTTGGTCGCGAGATTCATCAGCACCTGATGGATCTGTGTCGAATCGGCAGACACGAATCCGGCGTCCGGCGCGAACCGTGGCCGGATCTCGATCGTGGCGGGGAGTGTCGCACGCAGCAGACGCAGGACTTCTTCGATGACCGGTTGCAACCGGATCGATTGGAGGCGGCCGTCCTGTTGGCGACTGAAACTGAGGATCCGTGCCACCAGTTCGCCGGCGCGGTTCGCCGCTGCCTCGATTTCGAGCAGACTCTCGCGTGCCGGGTGATCCGGCGCAGTGTCCTCGACGGCGAGCTTGGCGTTGCCGGTGATGGCCAGCAGGATGTTGTTGAAATCGTGCGCGATGCCGCCCGCAAGAGTGCCGAGCGCTTCCATCTTCTGCGCGCGGCGCAGCAGTTCGTCGCCATGCCGGCGCTCCTGAATGTCGGTGTTCGATCCGAACCACTTGACGATCCGGCCGGCCGCGTCCCGTTGCCGCACCGCCCGCATGTCGAACCACCGGTACACGCCATCGTGACGCTTGAGACGGAACTCGAGCCGCAGATCCCGATCGCCGGTGACCGCCGCGAGCCACGCGGTGATGGTCGCCTCGCGGTCCTCCGGGTGTACCTGATCGATCCAGCCGAGTCCCAGATGATTCTCGGCCGGCACACCGGTGTAGGCGACCCATTGCGGGCTCAGGAAATCGCACAGCCCGTCCGGCGAGCAGGTCCAGATCAGTTGTGGCAGTGACTCGACCAGATGCCGGAAGCGCGTCTCGCTCAGACTCAGCGCATCGGCCATCGCGCGGCGCGTCGTGATGTCGCGGCTGACGCCGACGAGGCCGGTCACCGTGCCATCGGCCGCCCGGATCGGTACCTTCGTGGTCAGGAACCAGACTTCGCGGCCGTCGGCAGTGACGCCGCGTTCTTCGCGATTCAGCACCGTCGCACCGCGCAGCACTTGCTCGTCGTCGTCGTGGTATTGCCGTGCGAGATCGCGCTCGTAGACGTCGAAGATCCGTTGTCCGATCACATCCTCAGGTGTTCGGGCGCCGACGTGCTGCAGGGTTGCGGCGTTGCAGAGCACGTAGCGACCTTCGAGATCCTTCGTGAAGACGAGGTCCGGCAGCGCATCGATCAACGTGCGCAGCAGGCTGCGTTCGGAAGCCAGACGCTGTTCCGCCTCCCGGCGCTCGGTGATGTCGACCACCGTGGCCACGATAAAGACTTCCGAGCCACTTTCGAGGGGACTCAATCCGACTTCGACCGACATGTCGGAGCCGTCCTTGCGTCGACCGAACAGTTCTCGCCCGACACCCATCTTGCGGGCTTCGGGATGCCGCAAGTACGCCGTGCGGACCGTCACGTGGTCGTCGCGTATCGCCATCGGCAGCAGCATTTCGATCGGGGATCCGACCATCTCGTCGCGCGTATAGCCGAACGACAGTTCCGCCTGGCGATTGACCAACGTGATCCGGCCGTTGTGATCGACGATGATGACGCCGTGGGGCGCCGATTCCACGATCAGGCGCCAGCGCGCTTCCTCCCGGCGCAGTGCTTGGACCAGCTGCTTGCGGGCGCTGATGTCGTGCGTCAGCGCGAGCTGTCCCGTGATGTGACCGTCATGATCGCGCATCGGCACGAACGAGATCTCGACATCGATCACGTCGCCGGCCCGCGTGACCCGGCGGCTTTCGTACGC
>JAHCKV010000662.1 GCA_026125595.1 Burkholderiales bacterium
TGCGTCAACGCGGCCGCGCGCATCCAGCCGCTGACACCGCCGATGCGCTGCACGTCGGGCATCACGAAATCCATCGCGCGCGCCTCCAGTGCCTGCAGCAGTTCGTAGCTGTTGAGCAGATTCTCGCCAGTCTGGATCGGCGTCTTCACTTCCGCCGCGATGCGGGCACTGCCGGCGTAGTCGTCGTGGCGGATCGGTTCCTCGATCCAGTACAGGCCTTCGTCGTCGAGCGCGCGACCGCGGCGGATCGCTTCGTTCCACGTGAGCCGCTGATTGAAATCGCACATCAGTGTGACGGTGTCGCCGATGCGTTTCTTGACGGCGCGCACCGCTGCGAGATCCTGCGAGAAATCGTCGCGCCCGAGGCGCATCTTCACGGCGTTGAACCGGCCTTCGGCGAGCAACTGCTCAGCCTGATCGGGCAGCTTGGCCGGATCCATGATCCACAGCCCGCACGAGTTGTACGCCTTGATCGGGCGCACCGAACCGCCGAGCAGCGTGACCAGCGGCACATCGTGAGCCTGCGCGTAGGCATCCCACGCGGCCATGTCCATGCCGGCGAGTGCGAGGCCGAGAATGCCGGGCGTGTCGATCAGCAGAAAGCGCTTGCGCACCTTCACGTCGAGATCGAACGGCACCAGCGTATCGCCCTTGATCAGCGTCGAGATGCCGTGCACGGCTTCGACGATGGACTTCAGCGCCACGGGCGTCAGCGCGAACAGATACGTGCGGCCGGTGATGCCCTCTTCGGTTTCGAGATCGACGACGACCAGCGGCGCGGTCGGTACGTCACCGGTGGCCGCCACCAGTGGAATGCGGAAAGGGACGAGCACGGGCCGCGCGCGCAGGCTGCGGACGGTGAGTTTCGGTGCGGGCATGGGAATTCTCCGTTCGGGGCTGGCGGGTCAGCGTGCATCGGCCGGGCGGCCGTCGGCATACAACTTCAGCGCGGTGTACACGAATCGATGGGCGGGTGTCGGCACGCGCAGTTGTTCGCCGAGTTTCACGACACCGCCGGACAGCCAGGGCAGCTCGAGCCGATTGCCGCGGATCAGATCGCCCTGCATCGATGCGACCATGCCCGGCGGCATGCCGTCGAGCCGCGTGAGCATCGTCTCGGTGCTGTCGTCCGCCAGCGGTACGCCACTGGCCTGCCCGATCGCGACCACTTCGTCGGCGAGTTGCCGGAACAGCGCGCGGGTATCGGAATCGCTGCGCAGCGGCCCCACCGGCAAGCGCGTCAATGCGGTCATCGCCGACAGCGATGCAAGAAACACGAACTTCTCCCAGATCGCCTTGCGCACGTCGGCCGGCACGCGCACATCGATCGCGGCGTTCTTGCAGGCGGCTTCGAGTGCGGTGACCCGTGCGGACGGTTTGCCGTCCAGTTCGCCGAACTGCAGGGTCGCCATCGTGCCGTTGTGCCGCACGACACCGGGTGATTCGATCAGCGCCGCGATGTTGGCCACGCCGCCGAGCACGTGGGCCTCGCCGAACGCGGCGATCAGTTGCGCCACTGCATCGACGCCGTTCTGGAACGACACGGCCACCGTTTCCGGACCCATCAGTGCGCGTGCAGTTTCGATTGCGTCGGCCGTCGACCAGAGCTTCACGGCGATCATCACCACGTCGACGGAGCCGACGCTGGCCGGGTCGTCGGTGGCGCGTACCGGATGAACGCGGACATCTCCGTTGGTCGACAGCACCTGCAGCCCGAATTGGCGCATGGCGGCGAGATGGGAACCTCGCGCCACGAACGTCACTTCCTCTCCTGCCGCCGCGAGGCGGGCTCCGAAATAGCCACCCACGCCACCGGCACCGATCACTGCGATACGCATCGTGCTCCTCCAGGAACATTGCGGATTCTTCCGATCCGCGGAACGCGCGATGGTAGTGCGACTCCGGGCGGCCGGGGTATCGATTGGGCGGATAGTCTCTTGCCTGTCCGGCGCATATGGACAATCGAATCGCGCCGCGGCCT
>JAHCKV010000663.1 GCA_026125595.1 Burkholderiales bacterium
TCAGCGCTTCGGCCACCGCCTCCAGCGTCACGGCAGCCACGATCTGATTGCACGCCTTGGCCACCTGGCCGGCCCCGGTATCGCCGATGTGGACGATGTTCTTGCCCATGCAGTCGAACAGCGGCTTGACCCGCGCGAAGACGTCGGGCTTGCCCCCGACCATGATGGACAGCGTGCCGGCGATGGCGCCGACATCGCCGCCCGACACTGGAGCATCGAGCATCTCGATACCCTTCTCGCGCAGCTTCGCTGCGATCGCGCGCGTGACTACCGGCGAGATCGTGCTCATGTCCACCACCACGCTGCCCGGAGCCGCCCCTTCGATGACCCCGCCCGGGCCGAGGATCACCTGCTCCACGTCCTGCGAATCGGACACCATCACGAAGATCACGTCGGCACCGCGCGCCACTTCCGCCGGTAACGAACATGCAACGCCGCCGGCGTCGACCACCGGCGTCATGGACTCGGCGCGACGCGCCCAGCAGGCGAGCGGGTGTCCGCCCTTGATGAGATTGATCGCCATGGGGCGACCCATGATGCCGAGACCTGCGAATGCGGTTTTCATGGGAACGGGAGCGCTATCGACAAAGGAGAGGGAACGAACGATCGGAAGCGGATGCGACGCCGGATGACGCCGGGACGTCAATCGACGAGCAACCCGGCGAACGGCAACTTCGACTCGCACCACGCGGCGACGGACAACAACGCATCGGGTTCACCGTTGCGCCCGACGATCTGCAATCCCAGCGGCATGCCGCGCGGACCGAGTCCGGTCGGAATGCTGATGCAATCGGTGGCCAGCAACGTCCACAGCGTGCAGAACACCGGACTGCCGGTGGTCTCCAGACCATGGGGCGCTTCTCCCGGTGCCGGCGGCGTGAGGATCGCCGCATCGCCCGGCTCGAAGAACTTCGCCAGTGCCGTCTGCAGCTTCTTGCGCTGAACCACTGCGCGCAGATAGGCGGCCTCGCCGGTGGCCGCGCCTTCGTCGAGAGCCGCGTTCAGGAAATCGCTGATCTTGTCGCGGAAATGCCGCTGGACTTCCGCCCCGGCCCGGGCGGCCTCGTACAGCATGATCGTGCGATGGACCTTCAGCACGTCGTCGAACGACGCGGGCAGTTCACGTTCGACCACCTGGGCGCCGGCATCGCGCAACGCGTCGATGTCGGCGGCGAAGCGGTCGCGCTGCGCGCGCTCCGCCTTGTCCCACATCGGCGAGCGCACCGCGACCAGCCGCGGCGGCGCCGGCAGCGGCGCGATGCGCGAACGGATCGCGCCTTTGCGCCAGGTCAGCGACGACGCGAGCAGTGCCGCATCGGCCACGCTGCGGGCGAACACGCCCGGCTGATCGAATGAAGGGCTGAACGGCAACACGCCTTCGGTCGGCAGCAGGCCGAAGCCCGGCTTGTAGCCGACGACGCCGCAGAACGCCGCCGGTCGGATGATCGAGCCGTTGGTCTGCGTACCGAGCGCCGCCGGCACCATGCCGCTGGCGACGGCTGCCGCGGAACCGCTCGACGATCCGCCCGGCGTGCACTCCGGATTCCACGGATTGCGCGTCACGTTCGGCACCATGAATGCGAACTCGGTCGTGACCGTCTTGCCCAGCATGAAGGCGCCGGTCGCGTCGAGCAGATCGAGCAACAGCGCCGAGCGTTGCGGCACCCATCCGTCATAGGCGGCCGACCCCATGCCGGTCGGCACGCCCCGGGTTTCGATGATGTCCTTGACCCCGATCGGCACACCGAGCAGTTCGAACCGGCTGCCCCCCGCGGTACCGCGCTCGGCGTGCAGGCGATCGGCCTCGCGCGCGGCCGACAGCGCCCGCTCGCGATCGAGCCACACCCAGGCGCGAACCTCCGGCTCGAGCGCATCGATACGATCGAGGCAGACCCGGGTCAGGGCCTCGCTGGTGATCGCGCCGCTCGCGATCGCCTCGGCCGCTTCACGCAACCCGAGGGCGTAGGGCTTGGTCATTGGC
>JAHCKV010000664.1 GCA_026125595.1 Burkholderiales bacterium
CATCACGAAGCCGATCAGCCCGCCCACGTTGATGGCCCGGGTCGAGGCCTATGCGGAACTGGCGGCGTCCCAACGGTCGTTGCGGGATCAGAACATGCGGCTCGAAGTGCGAGTGCGCGAACGAACCCGCGAGATCGAATCCATGCAGGATGCGATGACCATCGCGATGTCGTCGCTGTGCGAAACCCGAGGCAACGAGACCGGCAACCACATCCGCCGCATCCGCAACTACGTGCGCACGTTGGCGACGAACCTGCAGCAGCGCACGGCGTTCGCCGATGTGCTGAAGGACGAATACGTCCACCTGCTCTATCAGACCGCCCCGCTGTACGACATCGGCAAGGTCGGTGTTCCCGACGAGATTCTGCTCAAACCGCAGCGGCACACGCCCGGTGAGTTCGACGTCATGAAACTGCACGTGGACTATGGTCTGCAGACGCTCGAATGCATTGAACTGGAACTGGGCACCAGCAACGCATTCCTGGAAACCGCGAAGGAGATCGTCGCGTGCCATCACGAGAGATGGGACGGTTCGGGTTACCCGCGCGGACTGCGTGGGCATGCGATTCCGGTATCGGCCCGGTTGATGGCGGTTGCCGACGTCTACGACGCCCTCGTCAGCAAGCGTGTCTACAAATCCACGATCCCGCACCCGGAAGCGGTGAAGCTGATCGAGGCGGGCGGTGGCCGGCAGTTCGATCCGGACGTCGTCGATGCCTTCGTCGAAGTGGCCGATCAGTTCGCGAAGATCGCCACTCAGTACGAAGACTGAACGTACGAGGGCGGACGGTTCGGCCTGTCGTTAGCTTTCCACCGCTTCGCCACCGTTCGGATGCAGCACCTGCCCCGTCATGTACGACGCATCTTCGCTCGCCAGAAACACGAAGCACGGCGCGATCTCGTCGGGTTGCGCGGGGCGACCCAGAAAGGTCTTCTCGCCGAAACGGGCCAGCGACTCGCCGTCGAACGTGGCGGCGACCAACGCCGTCCAGACCGGTCCCGGCGCCACTGCATTCACGCGGATCTTGCGGTCTCCGAGTTGTTGCGCCAGGGAGCGCGTCATCGACACCAGCGCCCCTTTCGACGCCGCGTAGTCCACCAGATGGGCGCTGCCGCGATAGGCGGTCACCGAGACGTTGTTGATGATACAGGCCCCTTCGCCCATTAGCGGTACCACGAGTCGACAGAGGTCGAACGCCGCGAACACGTTGGTCCGGAAGGTTTGCTCGACCTGGTCGCGCGAGACGTTGCCGATGTCTTCACGCACGTGCTGTTCTGCCGCGTTGTTGACCAGAATGTCGATACCGCCGAAGGCTTCGATGGTTTTCTCCACCAGTTGCTCGGCTGTTCGCGGAACACCGATGTCGCCGGCGAACAGCAGGCAGCGACGTCCGGTCCTGGAGATCGCATCCGCCGTGGCCTGCGCATCGTCGTGTTCGTCGAGATAGCTGATCGCGACATCGGCACCTTCCTTCGCGAAGCAGATGGCCGTGGCCCGGCCGATGCCACTGTCGCCGCCCGTGATGATCGCCACCTTGCCCGACAATCGGTCGTTGCCGCGATAGTGCCGCGCGAACGATTCCGGCGGGGGCCGCAGCGTGGCCTCCGAGGCCGGTTGAGGGTCGGTCGAATGCTCGAGGGTCGGTGACATCGGGTTCTCCGGGAAGAAGGCGGATTCGGGTACGAGGCGGTGCTGCAACGGGCGCCGATGGCGCGCACCCGGCCTGCAGCAACCGGCGCGCCGCGCCCGCGCAGCTCACGGAAATTGCGTGGCCCACCACTGCTTCGCGGTGGATCGGACGACCGCGAGCGCGGCTGGATCACCTTTGAGGAGCGCTGCGAGATAGCTCGTTGTCTGCGACAACGTCACGTCCGGGGGCAGGGGCGGAACGTTCGGATCCGTCACCATCTCCAGCAGGATCGGACGTCGCGCCGCGAACGCCTGATCCCATGCGGCACCCACGTCCTCCGGGCGATCGA
>JAHCKV010000665.1 GCA_026125595.1 Burkholderiales bacterium
TGCCGCACGTTGGGTGATGTCCGCCGATTGCCGCGTGCAGGGCTCAGCCGGCGTTGTGCGCCCGATCTGCTGATCGCACTCGACCAGATCTACGGCGATCGACCCGAATGTCATGAATGGCTGGAGTTGCCCGACGTTTTCGAAGCACGTCTCGAGTTGCCGGGCCGGGCCGAATCCGTGGCGGAACTGATGCACGGTGCACGGCATCTGCTGATCCAGATGGCCGGCTGGTTGGCGGCGCGGCATGCCGGCGTTCGACATTTCACGTTGCGCTGGTTGCATGACGGGCAGCGTGCCCGGGCCGTGGGGCCCGGCGGTGAATTGACGGTCCGCACGGCAGAAGCAACGCGCGACGTCGAGCATCTGGCGCGGCTGTTGAGCGAACAGCTCATGCGCATGGGATTGGCGGCAGCGGTCGGCGATCTTCTGCTGCACGCAGCGGAGATCGAACCGGTCATGGCCGACAGCGCTTCGTTGCTGCTCGATCCCTCGCAGAAGCGCGAACCGCTGCATCGATTGCTGGAACGTCTCGCGGCCCGCCTCGGACCGGAGCGGGTGCGGTGTCCCCGCCTCGTTTCCGATCACCGTCTGGAGTGGATGCAATCGTGGCATCCGGCCACGGAAGCCCCGCCCCCAGGCAAGCCGGTGCCGGTGTCGAACATACCGCAGCCGTCCTGGATACTGATGCAACCGCTGCAGCTCGCCGTTCATCACGAAAAGCCCATTCATCAAGGACCTTTGCAGATATTGACCGGACCCCATCGCATCGAAGCCGGCTGGTGGGACCGTCCGCGTCAATCCGATGGCAACGCCGTCACGCGCGATATCGCACGCGACTACTACGTCGCGCTGAGCGCCCAGGCGGGTCTGTTGTGGATCTACCGGCAACGCATGGCGCGTGACGAGAAAGACGGCAACTGGTTCCTGCAGGGCGTATTCGCATGAGGCTGCGATGGTTCGCAGAGGCCTTCGCATGAGCCACCCGGCGAGGGGATCGATGGCGCGTGGAGGAGGGGTCCCAGGATTTTCTGGGGATCCGACCGTGGAATCGATCGGGAGGGTGGCGATCCCCGGGTGCCGAAACCCGGATCGCATTCCCGATGAGTCGGGACTCCTGCCTTGCCGAGTCAGCCACCCGTTTTTCAGGGGATCGACGGTCGGGCGAATGCGAAAGGGCCGCGAACCATGAATGGACGGTTGCCGGCCTACGCCGAACTGCATTGCGTCAGCAATTTCAGTTTTCTGCGCGGTGCGTCCCATCCGCACGAACTGGTGGAACGTGCGTGCGAGCTGGGCTACCAGGCGCTGGCCATCACCGATGAATGTTCCCTCGCGGGCGTCGTGCGGGCCCATCGGGCCGCCAAGACGGCCGGCTTGCCGCTGCTGATCGGCAGCGAGTTCGTCGTGGAGGCCATGCCATCCTGCCGGCTGGTGGTGCTGGCCTGCCATCGGGAAGGCTACGGTCATCTCAGTGCGTTCATCACGGGATTGCGTCGCGCATCGGCGAAGGGCACTTATCGGCTGCGAATCGACGACATCGAGCCGGCGGATCTGGACGATTGTGTGCTGTTGTGGGTCCCCGATCGTCTCGCGTCGTTCGATTCGCTGCTGATCCAGGCGCAATGGTGGCGCAATGCGTTCGCCGACCGATTGTGGATCGCCGTGGAACTGCTGCATGCGGTCGACGACAAGGTCTGGCTGCAGCGGGTGCGGGATCTCGGCCGGCAGGCCGATCTGCCGCTGGTCGCGGCCGGCGCCGTCCACATGCACGTGCGTTCTCGAAAACCGCTGCAGGACGTTCTGACGGCTACGCGGATCGGCCAACCGCTGACGGCCTGCGGCGAAGCGTTGCAGCCCAATGCGGAACAACACCTGCGATCGCGATTGCGATTGAGCCTGATCTACCCATCCGATCTGTTGCAGGCCACGCTCGATGTCGCGGCACGTTGCGACTTTTCACTCGACGAATTGCGCTA
>JAHCKV010000666.1 GCA_026125595.1 Burkholderiales bacterium
GGATCCACTACGACCGTCCGTACGTGACCGAGGTCGAGGGATATCCGGGGTTGGTCGTGCATGGCCCGCTGATCGCGACATTGCTGCTGGAGTTGCTGACCGTGACGTTGCCGGAGGAGCGGGTGCAACGCTTTTCGTTCAAGGCGGTGCGGCCGATCTTCGATCTGCACCGGTTCAACGTTTGTGGGCGGCGCGAAGGCGAGCGAGACGTTGTGTTGTGGGCGCGCGACCACGAAGGCGCGCTGGCGATGCGCGCCAACGCCGAGTTGGCCTGAAAAAAAAGAGCCCGGCCGCGAGGGCCGGGCTTCGAGTTGCGGCTGAGTGCAGCTCAGGCCGCCATCGGGATCGGTGAACGGATCAGGTGATCGAAGGCGGTCAGTGCCGCTTTCGTACCTTCGCCCATGGCGATGATGATCTGCTTGTACGGCACCGTCGTGACGTCGCCGGCGGCGAACACACCGGGCACCGAAGTCTGGCCGCGGGCATCGACGACGATCTCGCCATGCTTCGACAGTTCGACGCCGCTGCCTTTCAACCACGCGGTGTTCGGCAACAGACCGATCTGCACGAACACGCCTTCCAGATCGAGCTTGTGTACCTCGCCCGACGTGCGGTCCTTGTAGGTCAGCCCGTTGACCTTCTGCCCGTCGCCGTTGACCTCGGTCGTTTGCGCGTTGGTGATGATCTTCACGTTGGGAAGGCTGCGCAACTTGTTCTGCAGCACCGCATCAGCCCGCAGTTCCCCCATGAACTCCAGCAGCGTGACATGGGCGACGACGCCGGCCAGGTCGATGGCCGCTTCGACGCCGGAGTTGCCGCCGCCGATCACGGCGACATTCTTGCCCTTGAACAGTGGGCCGTCGCAGTGCGGGCAGTAGGTCACGCCCTTGGTGCGGTACTCCTGTTCACCGGGAACGTTCATGTCGCGCCACCGGGCGCCCGTCGCGAGGATGACCGTCTTCGCCTTCAACGTCGCGCCACCGGCCATCTGCACTTCGATCAGATCGCCGCCGCCCACGAGCTTCTCGGCCCGTTGCAGATTCATGATGTCGACGTCGTAGGCCTTGACGTGTTCTTCCAGCGCTGCCGCGAGCTTCGGGCCTTCGGTCTCTTTGACCGAGATGAAGTTCTCGATCGCGAGCGTGTCCAGCACCTGACCGCCGAAGCGTTCGGTGGCGACACCGGTGCGGATGCCCTTGCGAGCGGCATAGATGGCCGCGGCAGCGCCGGCCGGACCTCCGCCGACGATCAGCACGTCGAACGGGGCCTTGGCGTTGAGCTTTGCCGCTTCACGCTTCGCCGCACCGCTGTCGATCTTGCCGACGATCTCGGCGAGTTCCATGCGCCCCTGGCCGAATGGCTGACCGTTCAGGAAGATCGTCGGCACGGCCATGATCTGGCGTTCAGCGACTTCCTCCTGGAACAAAGCGCCGTCGATGGCGACGTGCTGGATCTTCGGGTTCAGCACGGACATCAGGTTCAGTGCCTGCACGACATCCGGGCAGTTCTGGCACGACAGCGAAAAGAACGTCTCGAACCGGTAGTCGCCATCGAGGTTGCGCACCTGGTCGAGCAGATCGGCAGAGGCCTTGGACGGATGTCCGCCGACCTGCAGCAGCGCCAGCACGAGCGAGGTGAACTCGTGGCCCATCGGGATCCCGGCAAACCGCAGGCTGATCTCGCCGCCGGGGCGATTGATCGAGAACGACGGCTTGCGTTCGGTGTCGTCGCGACGTTCGATCACGGCGATCCGGTCCGACAGGCCGGCGATGTCGTGCAGCAACTCCAGCATCTCCCGGGATTTGTCGCCGTCATCGATGGAGGCGACGATCTCGATCGGCTGCGTGACCTTTTCGAGATAACTCTTCAACTGGGTCCTGAGATTGGCGTCCAACATGATGAGTCGCTTCCGTAGGGAGGTGGAATGAAAACGCCCGGGCGGATCGTCGCCCGGGCGTTGCGGGCGAGGCTCGAT
>JAHCKV010000667.1 GCA_026125595.1 Burkholderiales bacterium
CGGTGTCACCGAACCCTATCGCATGTTCACCAGTCGGGCGGAACATCGGTTGAGTCTGCGAGAAGACAATGCCGATCTGCGACTGACCGAAGCCGGGCGCCGCCTGGGGCTGGTCGACGACTCGCGCTGGGCGCGGTTCGACGCCAAGCGCGAAGCCGTGGCACGGGAACGCGAACGCCTCAAATCGACATGGCTGATGCCGCGACTCATCCCTGTCGAAGCCACGACAGCGTTGTTCGGACAACCGTTGGAACGTGACTACACCCTGGAAGAGTTGTTGCGCCGACCCGGCGTCGGCTACTCGGCGCTGATGGCGCTGGCGCAGTCGGAAGTCGTGTCCGAGGATCCCGAGATCACCGACCAGGTCGAGATTCAGGTTAAATATCAAGGGTATATAGAGCGTCAGCAGCTGGAGATCGGGCGTACGCAAAATTTCGACGACCGGGCTTTGCCCGCCGATCTGGACTACGCGTCGGTCCGCGGATTGTCGAAGGAAGTGCAGCAGAAGCTCAACCAGCATCGGCCTGAGACGCTCGGCCAGGCGTCCCGCATCAGCGGCATCACGCCGGCCGCCATCTCGCTTCTGCTGGTTCATCTGAAGCGCGGATGGCGCACCTCGATGTCCGACGCCCCGGCACAGGCAGTCGAGCAGTAATGGTCGGCCTCGATGACATGCTGGCCCGCGGTGCCGCGGACCTGGGAGTGCCCCTGTCCCCGGCCGCGTTGCGCAAACTGCTTGACTATCAGGCGCTGCTGGCCAAATGGAACCGCGTCTACAACCTGACCGCGATTCGGGAGCCGGAGCGTGTGGTGAGCCATCACTTGCTGGATAGCCTCGCGGTGGTGCCCCATCTCGAAGGACATCGGGTCGCGGATATCGGCACTGGTGCCGGGCTCCCGGGTATCCCGATCGCTATCCTCCGTCCGCAATGGGTGCTCGCGCTGGTCGACAGCAATCACAAGAAGATGGCGTTCGTGACCCAGGCACTGGCCGAACTGCAAATCACCAATGGTGTTGCGCGCCGTGATCGGGTCGAGCAATGGAGGCCGGTCGATCCCTTCGACCAGGTGGTCTCCCGGGCTTTCGCGGACCTTCCCGATTTCGTCAAGGTGGCCGGCCATCTGGTCCGACCCGGCGGGCAACTGGTCGCGATGAAGGGTCTGCATCCTTACGAAGAGATCGCCCAGTTGCCGGCCGACTGGGTCTGCATTCGCGTGCAGCCGCTGGAAGTACCCGGCGTCGACGGTCAGCGCCATCTGGTGTTCCTGCAACGCGCGTCCGAAGTGCCCGGGGATTCGGCATGACCCGCATCATCGCCGTAACCAATCAGAAGGGTGGTGTGGGCAAGACGACCACGACCGTGAACCTCGCCGCCAGTCTCGCGATGGTGGGCCGTCGCGTGCTGCTGGTGGATCTGGATCCGCAGGGCAATGCCACGATGGGCAGTGGCGTCGACAAGCGGCAACTGACCGCGACGGTGTATCACGTGCTCGTGGCGGGCACGTCGATCGCCGATGTGCGGCGTCGATCGGAAAGCGGCGGCTATGACGTCGTCCCCGCCAACCGCGATCTGGCCGGCGCCGAAGTGGAAATGGTCGATCTCGAGCATCGCGAAACGCGCCTGAAGGATGCACTGCTCGCGGTGGCCGATGGCTATGACTTCATCCTGATCGATTGTCCGCCGGCGCTGAATCTGCTCACGGTCAATGGACTCTGCGCAGCCAAGGCTGTGATGATCCCGATGCAATGCGAGTACTACGCACTCGAAGGGCTGTCCGATCTGGTGAACACGGTGAAGAAGGTGCGCGCCAATCTCAATCCCGAGCTGGAGATCGAAGGCCTGCTGCGCACGATGTACGACCCGCGAAACACGCTTGCGCAGCAAGTTTCGGATCAGCTGCAGCAGCACTTCGGTGACAAGGTGTATCGCACTGTCATACCGCGCAATGTCCGTCTGGCAG
>JAHCKV010000668.1 GCA_026125595.1 Burkholderiales bacterium
GTGTCGATCGCGCCTGTATGTCTTGTCCCGGCCTCGCATCGAGCGGCGTCATCGCGGTCTCCACGATGTTTTCCAGCAGCGCTTTTTCGGGCCGGACGCGGGCGAGGACGCGCACGCCCATCAACACGCCGAGAAGATGCTGCGCCTGTTGGGCCGGCGGTGCGGTCCTCGCAATCGTGCCATCGGCCTGGCCGGCTTCCAGTGTGGCGGCAAAGAACGCCTCGATCGTCACCAGAACATCGGCCACGATGCGCTGAAAGTCGGCATCGCGCGGGGCGAGTTCCAGCGCGGCGTTCACCAGCATGCATCCTTTGTGCTGCCGATCCGTCAGCGAGCGCTTCAGGATCTCCGCGAAGAACGTCCGGATCGCGCCGCGCGGCGCCATCGTCTCGCAGCGACGAATGCGCGCGGCGATGCTGCCTTCGACATAGTGATCCAGCGCCCGCTGATAGAGCATTCGCTTGTCGCCGAACGCGTTGTAGAGGCTGGCGCCGGTGAGCCCGGTCGTCTCGATCAGATCGCGCATCGAGGTCGCCTCGTAGCCGCGAACCCAGAACGATTGCACGACCGCGTCGAGTACGGCGTCTTCGTCGAATTCCCGTGGTCTTGCCATGTCTGTGCCTGTCTGGAGAGTGGCCCATTGTATTGCCGGCCCTGGGGTCGGCTGCTATTCTAGAACGAGTGATCTAGTAAGAAGATCGGCCGACACGAACATGGTCCGCTACGGATTCGGTTCGCCGTGAGGCGTAGCGGCAACTGTGCCCGGTACAGGCCATCGTCGGACGGCGTTGGTCGATTGACGGAGAAGTTCGAAATGCCTGACACGCTCTCTGCATTGGCGGCTCGCCAATGGCAGGACTACCGGTCCCGAACGCCGGGAAGCTGCTTCGCCGAACCCGGTTTCCAGCTGGATCTGCCCGAGGCCTATCGATTGCAGGATGCGGTCCGTGCGCTGCGTGTCGCCGATGGAGAAAGCATCGTCGGCTACAAGGTCGGATGCACCGGCGCCGGCGTGGTGGCGCAGTTCGGCATCCAGGGCCCGATCCGCGGTTACCTGTTCGGCAGCGAAGTACACCGGAACGATGCCGCGCTCGACGGCGATGCGTTCGTCAATCTCGCCATCGAAGGTGAGATGGCATTGCGCATCGGCGAAGACGGGAACATCGCCGCCGCGTTCCCGATCATCGAGCTGCATCACTATCTGTTCCGGTCACCGCGCAAGACGCTGTCGGAGCTGGTGGCGAACAACGGCTTCAACGCCGGCATCGTGCTGCCCGACCCGAAATGGCTCGAAGATCGATCGTTGCTCGATGCATCGGCGACGCTGTCGGTAAGCATCGACGATGTCGTGGTTGCGCGCGGTGCGCTGTGGCCCTTCGAGCAGGGGCCCCGGGCCTCGCTCGATTGGCTGAAGGGCAACCTCGCCGCGGCGGGGCACGCGCTCGAACCGGGTCATATCGTGCTCGCCGGCACGCCGTTGGGGCTATATCCCGTCGGACGCGGTCAACGGGTTTCCGTCTTCGTCGGCGAATCGCCGGCGGTGCGGTGTTCGGTCCTGTCGTGAGCACCGAAGTCGAGCCAAGGCGTCTTCCCATGGAAATTCCGGTGCTGCCCGAATCGATCCGCACGCAATGGCCGTGGGCGCCCCGCTATGCGCAGGTCAACGGCTGGAGGATGCACTACGTCGACGAAGGCACCGGCGATCCGATCGTGCTGCTGCATGGCAATCCGGCCTGGGGCTTTCTGTATCGGGATTTCATCGCCCCGCTCGTCGCGGCGGGGCACCGGGTGATCGTGCCCGACATGATCGGATTCGGTCTGTCCGAGAAACCGACGCGGGAGCATGCCCATTCGCTCGACGGACACATCGCGAATCTGACGGCATTGATGCGAAAGCTCGACCTGCAGCGCATCACGCTCGTCTGCCACGACTGGGGCGGAC
>JAHCKV010000669.1 GCA_026125595.1 Burkholderiales bacterium
TAACTCGGGCCCCGGTGATGAAAAAGGAGGCCGCCGTGCCTCCTTTTTTGCGCCCGCCGAATCCATGACAGACGATCTCGAAACACTGGTGGTCGAGGCCACAGCGGCCTTCGAGTCCATCGCCGACGCCGCCACGCTGGAGCAGGTCAAGGCGCGCTATCTCGGCAAGAGCGGTGCGATCCCCGAGCGCCTGAAAGGACTCGGCAAGCTCGAGGCGGACGCACGCCGGGAAGCCGGTGCGCGTATCAACGCGGCGAAGGAGCGCATCGAAGCAGCGTTGGTGGCGCGTCGCGAGGCCCTCGCCGCTGCCGCGCTCGAAGCCAAACTGCACGAAGAGGCGCTGGATGTAACGCTGCCGGGACGCCGCCGTGGCGAGGGCAGCATCCATCCGGTCATGCGGACCTGGGCGCGGATCGAGACGATCTTCCATTCGATCGGATTCGCGGTGGCCGATGGTCCCGAGATCGAGACCGACTGGTACAACTTCACGGCCCTCAACAATCCGCTCGATCATCCGGCGCGTTCGATGCAGGACACGTTCTATGTCGATGGCGAGGATGCCGATGGACTGCCGCTGCTGCTGCGGACCCATACGAGTCCGATGCAGGTGCGGTACGCGCGGATGCACAGTCCGCCGATCAAGGTCATCGCACCGGGGCGCACCTATCGCGTCGACAGCGACGCCACCCATTCGCCGATGTTTCATCAAGTCGAGGGACTCTGGATCGACGAGGCCATCAGCTTCGCCGACTTGAAGGGCGTCTACACCGATTTTCTGCGCCAGTTCTTCGAGACCGATGCACTGAAGGTGCGGTTCCGGCCGTCGTTTTTTCCGTTCACGGAACCTTCCGCCGAGATCGACATGATGTTCGAAAGCGGTCCGCTGGAAGGTCGCTGGCTCGAGATTTCCGGATCGGGCCAGGTGCATCCGACCGTGATCCGGAATTTCGGACTCGACCCCGAGCGGTACATGGGTTTCGCGTTCGGTTCCGGACTGGAGCGGCTCACGATGCTCCGTTACGGCATCGACGATCTGCGGCTGTTCTTCGAGAACGACGTGCGCTTTCTGCGCCAGTTCGCCTGAGTCCGCCATGCAATTCTCCGAATCGTGGTTGCGCTCCCTGGTCGATCCGGCGTTGTCGTCCGACGAACTGTCCCACACGCTGACGATGGCGGGCCTCGAAGTCGAGGAGGTTCGTGCCGTTGCTCCTTTGTTCGAAGGAGTCGTCGTCGGCGCGATCCTCGGCGTCGAATCCCATCCGGATGCCGAGCGTCTGAAGGTATGTCGTGTGGATATCGGCAGCGACGATCCGGTGCAGATCGTCTGCGGTGCGCCGAACGTCGTCGTCGGCATGAAGGCACCGCTGGCGCGTGTGGGTGCGAAACTTCCGGGCGAAGCGAACGGGATCGTCGAGATCCGGCGCGCCACCATGCGAGGCGTGGCCAGCGACGGCATGCTGTGTTCAGCCCGTGAGTTGGGCATTTCGGACGACCACGGCGGGTTGCTGGCGCTGCCGCAGGACGCGGCACCGGGGCAGAACGTTCGTGCCGTCCTCGATCTCGACGATCGCATCTTCACGATCAAGCTGACGCCCAACAAGGCGGATTGCCTGTCGCTGCTCGGCATTGCCCGGGAAGTCGCCGCGATCACCGGTGCGGTGATGACGCCGCCACCGGGAGCGCCGGTTCTCGCGACCACGACCGATGTGTTCCCGGTCCGCATCTCGTCCCCGGACGGTTGCGGTCGATTCACCGGACGTGTGATCCGCAACGTCGATGCGACCGCGCCCACGCCCGAATGGATGCGCCGTCGTCTCGAGCGGGCGGGGCAGCGTTCGATCTCGGCGTTGGTCGATGTCACGAACTACGTGATGCTGGAGTTGGGGCGGCCGTTGCACGTGTACGACCTGAACAAGCTGCGGGGCGGTATCGAC
>JAHCKV010000067.1 GCA_026125595.1 Burkholderiales bacterium
GCCGATTCGGTCAGAAGACCGGTGCCGGTTACTACCGCTACGAGGCCGGCAATCGCAAGCCGATTCCCGATCCGGAGATCGAGGCGTTGATCGTGCAGGCGTCGCGCGATGCCGGCATCGAGCGGCGGCAGATCTCCGACCAGGAGATTCTCGAACGCTGCCTGTATCAGCTCGTGAACGTCGGCGCGCAGATCCTCGAAGAAGGCATCGCGCAGCGGGCGAGCGACATCGATATCGTCTATGTCTATGGTTACGGCTACCCGCGCTACCGCGGCGGGCCGATGTTCAGCGCCGATCTGATCGGTCTGCCGAAAGTGCTCGAGGCCATCCGCGGGTTCCACGAGCGGATCGGTCCGTGGTGGAAACCGGCGCCGCTGCTGGAGCGTCTGGCCACCGAAGACAAGGGTTTCAACGACGCGTAACCGACGCGATCGGCGCCACCGGGCGCGACATCCGGCGCGGCGAATGCCGTCAAGAACGGGTTTGCTGTTGCCGTAAATGCCTTTAGTCATCCGTCGCGCCCGTGTCCACAGCACGGGCGCCGTTGCGATGGCCCCGGGATGGTCCCGTTGATCCAACGCCGGACGAGTGCGTGGTCCGGCATTCCCGATGCCGCCGCCCCGGCATCGGCCGCTATCGAACAAGGGTCTGACCCATGACACGACTTCATGCCGTCGCGGCGACTGCTGCCGACACGCGATCGGCCATCGACACGCTCGACGCGCAGTTGTCCGTGACCGCGGACGATATTCGCATGGTGTTCGCGTTCTACGGTTGCGACCACGACGACCATGCGCTGCATAGCTACCTGCAGCGCCGTTTCCCGCGGGCTGCGGTCATCGGCGGCACGTCGTCCGGTGGCTTCATCACCGACCGCGGCTTCATGGACGAGCGCTCCATCGGACTGTTGCTGCTCGACGATGCGGAGGGCGACTTCGGCGTGGCGGCGGCGCCGCTCGGCGCCGATCCTGCGCAGACGGCGGAAGACCTGCTGCAGCAGGCGTTGACGAACTGTGGCTGCGTCGGTGAATTGCCGGAGCTCATCTGGGTCTACCAGGTGCCCGGGCACGAGGAGGCCGTCATTGCCGGTCTGCGCCGCGTGGTCGGCGATCGTTGCCCGATCATCGGTGGCTCGTCGGCGGACAACGATGTGTCGGGGCAATGGCGCCAGCTCGGCCCCGGCGGTCCGATGCGCGCCGGTCTGGTGGTGGGCGTGCTGTTCCCGTCGTCCCCGGTCGGCTACGCGTTCCAGGGCGGCTACGAGCCGGCCGGGCCGAGCGGCATCGTCACCGGCATCGGGTTTCAACCGGCGGGAGACAGCGGCATCGTGACCGGCAGCGTCGGTCGCGAGATTCTCACCATCGACGGCGCTCCGGCGGCGGCGGTCTACAACCGCTGGGTCGACAGCCTGCTCGACGCGCGACTCGAGTCCGGCGGCACCATTCTCGCCGACTCGACCCTGCATCCGCTGGCCGTCGATGCCGGCCGCATCGACGGCGTGACGCACTATCTGCTGATCCATCCCGAATCGGTCACGGCCGCCGGGACGTTGCGCACGTTCTGCGGCCTCGAGGTCGGCGCCCGGGTGTACGCGATGAAGGGCGACCGGCAACGGCTGATCGATCGTGCCGGACGCGTCGTCGAGCAGGCCGGCAAGGCACTGACCGACGGTGGTGCGCAGGTCGCCGGCGGCTTGGTCGTCTATTGCGGTGGTTGCAAGATGGCCGTCGGAGCCGACATCACGCGGGTCGCCAGCGCCGTTGCCCAGGCCATCGGCAACGCGCCGTTCATCGGTTGTTTCACGTTCGGTGAACAGGGGCACCTGATCGATCGCAACGTGCACGGCAATCTGATGATCTCGGCGATCACGTTCGGCCGCTGAGCCGATGTCTTCGTCGTTGGCCGGCACCGCATCGAGCATCGAGAGCGCAGAGGAACTGCGCGAGGCATTGCTCGCGCTGCGGCGTGAGCACGACGGGCTGCTGCAGACCAGCGCGCAGACCCAGCTGCTGCTCGATGCGCTCGAATCGCTGCTCGGGGTGGAACTGGAGGACGATCCGTTCGCGCGGATGTTCACGTCGTTGCGCAAGCTGTTCGCGTTCTCCCAGGCCCTGATGCTGATCGAGACGTCGAACGACGGCGAGCAGCCGCTGGAATGCATCGTCGCGGATCCGGTGGACCTCTTCGGATCGACCTGGCCGGTCGGATCGTTGTTCCGGAAGGTGATGGACGGTCGCGTCGTCACGACGTTCTCGAACGCGACCGTGGCGGAATGGCGCCACGCCACCGGGCTCGGTCTGTCCACCGAACAATCGGCGCTGTATGTGCCGGTGCGCGTGCGCGAGCGTCGCGGCATCCTGATGGTGCTGCGAGCCGTCGGCAGTGAAGGCTTCAACCGCAGCGACGTCACGCTGGCACGTCGCTTCTCGGTGCTGGCGTCCCACGCGCTGGCGGCCCGGGTTGCGAACCAGAGTGCCGCGGAAGGCCGGCGCCTGCGGGAGCTGACCGAGCGGTTGCAGCACAGCGAGCAGGTCGCAAAGCGCAACGCCGATCTGCTGCACGAGGTGGTGAACGTGCTGCCGATCGGCGTGGCAGTGCAGGACGAAGACGGCCGATTGCTGTTGGTCAACGACGAGGTTGCATCGGTACTGGGCCAGTCCGCCGAGGAACTGCGCGGCAAGCTGCCGTTCTCGCTGATGGGCGGCTCCCCGGCCGATGCCGACCGGCGCCGCGAACGCTATCGGCAGCATCTGCTGAGTGGTGCCGAAAGCTCGCGCGAACGCACGGTGATCTCGAAGGGCCGAGCGCAGACGCTGCTGGTCACCGGCAAGCCGGTACGCATCTTCGACGAGCGTCTGCTGCTGTCGGCGTCGCTCGATATCACCGAGCGCAAGCGCTTCGAGCAGGAGCTGTCGCAGCGTGCATTCCACGATCAGCTCACCGGACTGCCGAATCGGGCACTGATGCAGGAGATCGTCGACAAGGCGCTGACGACGCACCGGCGGGGCGGCATGTTCGCGCTGGCGTTCATCGATCTGGACAATTTCAAGCAGGTCAACGACTACTACAGCCACGCCATCGGCGACGGTCTGCTGAAAGCCGTGTCCGAGCGCATCGTCGAAACCATCCGAGCCGGCGACACGCTGTCGCGGATCAGTGGCGACGAGTTTCTGCTGCTGATCGATCCACTGGACAGCCAGGAGGATCTGCCGCCGTTGATCAACCGCGTCATCGATGCGTTGAAGCAGCCGTTCACGATCGAAGGCCACGAGCTGCTGACATCGGCGTCGATGGGCGCGAGCATCTATCCATTGCACGGCGACGACTACGAGGCACTGCGTCGCAGTGCCGACAGTGCGATGTACCGCGCCAAGCGCGATCGCAAGGGTAGCGCGACCTACTTCGATATGACCATGGGCGATGCGCTGACGGCGCGCATGGAACTCGAGCAACGGCTGCGCGCGGCGATCCGCGAGCGGCGGTTCCGCGCCGCATTCCAGCCGAAGGTGCGCATCGCGACCGGCGAAGTGATGGGCTTCGAAGCGCTGATCCGGTGGGTCGACCAGGACGGCACGGTCCACATGCCGGGCACCTTCATCGAGCTGGCGTCCGAACTGGGTCTGCTCGACGATCTCACCTGCTTCATGCTGGAGGAAGTCACGTCGAGTCTGCCACGCCTCAACGCGCGGTTCGGCGATCACATCGCGGTCAGTCTCAACGTGGCGGCACGGCAGGCCGGTGACGTCGCATTCATGCAATCACTGATCGACCAGCTCGCGGTCGGCGGATATGCGCGGCACATCGTGCTGGAGCTGACCGAGGACGCCCTGGTGGCGACTCAGCGATTCCAACGGGAAGTGCTGCCCCGGTTGCGGTCGTTGGGTGTGCGTGTCTCCATCGACGATTTCGGTACCGGCTACTCGTCTTTGTCGACGCTCGCGGACATTACGGCCGATGAGGTCAAGGTCGATCGCGCATTCATCACAGCGATCCACGAACGTCCCCGCAGTCAGGGGATCCTGAAGGCGATCGAATCGCTGTGTTCCGCATTGGCCATCGATATGGTCGCGGAAGGCGTGGAGACCGCGGAAGAGCTGGAGTACCTCGGCACGCATACCGCAATCGGCTGCGTGCAGGGCTACTATTTCGCGCGGCCGCAGTTCATCGAAGCGTTGGTCGATGCATACGAGCAGCAGGCGACGGGCTCCGGTCGCTGAATCGGGCGACCGATGATTCAGCGGGCGGCGACGTCACCGTCCGCACTGCTGTCCGTGATGCTGTCGCCCGTCCGTCGCAGGCTGTCGACGCAGGTTTTCAAACGCGCACCGTCGGTCCGCCACTGCTGCTCGGTCGCCGTCGCCGTCGCGAGATAGATTCGTCCGGGCGCCCGCTCCGCACGGGAGTACCAGTGCAGCCGACGACCCTGCAGTTCACCGGTGTACTCGAACACCACGGTGTTCGCGTCGGGCCGCTGCTGCCCGATCGACTGCAGGCCCATGGCCCGGAACTGTTCTTCGGACAGTGCCACGTATTCGTCCAGCGACCCGTCGAAGGGCTGGATCTGCACATTGACGTTCGCTGCGAAATCACCGGTTGCCGGCAACGCCATGACCAGGGCTTGCCGGGTCATGTTGCCCGGCCGTTCTTCCAGTGCCTGGATCGAGAAACCACCGACCGGAAACTGCAGCACGGCAGGTTCGGCGGCTTCGAGGTTCAGCGCGACCAGCAGGGTCGCAGCGCACAAGAGTCGGATCATCGAGAAGCTCCCGTGAAACATGAGGGTGAAAAGGCGTCACCGCGATACGACAAGCATAGACGAAGCACGAGGTGCGGGAATCTCCGGTGCAATGCACCACGCCGCTTCGGTGCGAAACGACGTCGCTGAAGCCAGACACAATTTCTGATCGGTTGAAACATTCGATCGAACATCGGAAATGATCGCTTCCAAACGGACCATTGTGACGATCAAGGTTCGAGCGTAGGTTTCAAACACATCGCCAGCCGATGACAAAAACATCGGGGTACGGCAGGCGACGCGTCGTGCGCACGGGAGGAGACATGTCGCGCTGGCCGTCGGGAGAACCGTTTCTCGTTGTTGTGGTTGCGACGCGTCCGCGCCGCAATGTCCGTTGCGCCCTTCCACGCTCGTGGAACACCGGGGCCGCACACCCGACGTCCTGTTCGAACCTCACCCGGAGCGTTTCATTTTCGTTGCGTGGATCGCCGCAGCGGAATCGTCGTTCGATGGAACTCACGGAGACTGGATCATGAAGACAACTCGTCGATGGGCCGCACACCCGGCGCGGCTGATGGTGCTGGCATTGGGATGGGCGGTGACGCCACATGCGAATGCGCTGTACGTGGAGATGTTCGCGATCGGTGATTTCGTGCCGGGCGCCTCCGGCGGATGTGGCGGCGGTGATCGCTCGTCCTGGCCGGGCATGGCGCAGGCCTGGTACGACGAGATGGGGTCGCGCGGCCACTTCAAGGCCGGCAAGTTCGTCGACGGCAACATGACCGTGCGCCGCTTCTGCGACCCGACTACCTACCACGCGAGCTGCACGGACTTCCATCCGCACGTCGACTGGGCGGATGCCGCCATCATCGCGACCCACGGCTTCGACGCCGGCAATCGCTGGGGCGGCTCCATGCGCTACCCGTGGAACGGCGCCTGCGCCGTCGAAGCGGGCAGTGGATCGAACATGGTGCGCTGGGGTGATTCGTGGCTGATGTTCGGGCACCTGTCGTCGTGCTACAGCATGAACGACAACTATCTGCCGGGCATGCGGGTCGCGATGCAGGACACGGGAACGTCCAGCTCGCGCCGCGCCCATCAGCTCGACGGTTTCCACGGGCTCATGTGGATCTCGTCGAGCTTCAACGGCAACTACCGTGATACCGCGTCCGACGGACACTCCGTCAGCGTCGCCTATTCGTGGGTGACCAACCACTACAAGAACAACGATTTCGAATGCGCGTGGTACGACCCGTTCGGTTGGCTGGGGACCTGCCGCGACCAATGCCCGATCGCGTACGCGATCGGTTCCTCCAACGCGGACGCATTGTTCAGACTCAACCACGAGCGCTACAACTGGACGTTCTCGGATCCGACCAGCAACTCGTACTACGCGTACATGTACTACGCGGGTTGCCATCCGGCGGGCAAAGGCCCGTTCAATCCTTGAACCCGCAACGTTCCGGAGACCGACATGAACATTTCCATTCCGAAGACCGCCGCCGCGGCAGTTGCCGCGACCCTGCTGATCGGCCTGAGCGCGGGCGCATCGGCGCAGACCAATTCCGCGCCGCCATCGAAGGACGAACTCGCGCGGCTGCTGACCGAAGTGCTGCCACCGGTGATCGGCGGTGACAACAGTGAACTGGTGAACATCCTGCTCAAGGCGAAGCTCGGCGTGCCGCTGTCGAAGAGTTTCGATCTGGCACGGGCGACCCAGGGTGTGTTCGGCCGAACGGTGCCGGTGTTCGCGCCGGACTGCCAGCGCAGTGGAACGCCGCAGGGCGAACCGGACGCCGGAGACTGCGTCGCGTCGCGCGGTGATGAAGGCGGTGCCGGCGCGTACACGCGCCTCGCATTCAGCAAGAATCTCGGTGTGGGCAACATCCGTGTACTGAAACGTCCGGCCGTGCAGGAGCAGACGCCCGAGGATCTGAAACCGGTGAAGCTGTCCGACGCCGACGCGGTGCTGCGGGCCCGCACATTCCTCGCGCAGACGCTGGGATTGCCACAGGAGGAAATGCCGGTGGCGCCCGCCGGGGCGAAGAATCCACTGCCGGTGCGATCACTGCACATCGCCTTCACGGCGGATTCGAAGCTGCCGCCGGTCGCGATCCAGAAGAGCGTCCTGATCCGACGCGGATTCCAGATCTCGGGACTCAAGGATCCGGCTTCCGGTCAGGACGTGCCGTGGATTCCGGGGCCGGGGCGGGCCATCGTCAATCTGGATGACAGTGGCGTGATGGGGGCGGCGGTGATGGACTGGCAGGAACTGCGGTTCGATCCCAACCTGGATCCGCGGCTGGCCAAGAGCCGCAGCGAACTGATCGCGGAGATCGCCGAGGATCTGTTCAACGAGAACGACGGCCGCGTCGTCGCGCTGTCGACGATGCTCGTGCTGTCGTCCGACTGGCGGGGCAGCTACGGCTTGCTGCTGCCGGCGGTGCAGGTCTTCGTCGCGCCGGTCAGGGGCGACCTCAGCAACGAGCAGGTGCGGGCACTCGCGGGGCAGGCCACCGCCGGATTCGTCCGCGAGTACGCGCTGGTGAAACGGACCGATGCGCAGTTCCCGCTGCGCGCCGACAAGTAGTCGACATCCACGAGGAACAAGACCATGAACCTGCATCCGATTCGAAACGGCATTCTGGCGGGCTGCATCGTCGGCGCCGCGCTGTGGCCCGGCGGGGCATCGGCGGTGGTGACGATGCCCGGGGGCGACGTACTGCTCGACGGCTCGTTCGAGAACATCGTCTACGGCGCGAGCGGCAACGCGTTCGTCACGCCGCTGCTGTATGTGCAGACGCTGGGCGCGACGCTGCCGCCACCGGCCCAGGTGGCCGGTACGGACCTGACCTACGACTACGAAGTCGGCGGCCTGGGCACCGGCCGCTTCGAGATCGTCTACACGATCGCCAACACCAGCCCGGGCTTCACGTTCGCCGGGCTGCGCTTCATGGTCAACGTGCAGCCGGACGGCTCCGCGAGCTTCGCGGATACGGTGTCCGAGAGCTGGGCCGCAAAGGGCGCCGGCGATCCGGACCGGCGGCAGATCGTGTCGCTCGAGCCCGATCTGAGCAACGCGCTGCCGGGAACGATCGTTTCCGACAACGGGCTCACCGATGGCAGCAATGCGTGCGGTGCCACGGCCTGCGATGCCGACATGGCGTTGCAATGGGATCTCGCGGAACTGCAGCCGGGCGAGGCCTGGATCATCCGCGTCGGGCTCGCGGATGACGGCAGCGCATTGTCGACGCGGTATCTCACGGCGACCTCGGCCGATACCGCCGGCACGGCGCTGACCTTCTCCGGGACCGCGCAACTCGTGCCCGAACCCGGTACCTGGGCGCTGCTCGCGCTGGGGCTGGCCGGCGTGGCCGCCCTGGGTCGCCGCCGCCGCTGACCGTCGTCCCCGGGGCCGTGCAACGCGGTCCCGTGCAGTGCCGCCCCCTGCCGGTGCCTGCCGGCGGGGGGTGTCCGCCGCCTCCCGGCAAGACCCGGACTTCATCCCCGGCCCATACCTCCCATCCGTCGATCGGGGCGCCATCCGGCGCCTGAACGCGGCACAATGCGCGACTTCGAGGCGCCCGAGCGCCCGGTTCCGATCGTGTCCCAGAGGAGAGGTCCATGTCCGACGCCGTCATCGTTTCCACCGCCCGCACACCCCTCGCGAAGTCCTGGCGCGGCGCCTTCAACATGACGCACGGCGCGACCCTTGGCGGGCACGTGGTGCAGCACGCCGTGTCGCGGGCTGGGCTGGACCCGGCCGAGGTCGAGGACGTCATCATGGGCTGCGCCAATCCCGAAGGCGCCACCGGCTGGAACATTGCGCGGCAGATCGCGCTGCGCGCGGGCCTGCCGGTCACCACGGCCGGCGTTACCGTCAACCGGTTCTGCTCTTCCGGTCTGCAGACCATCGCGTGGGCCGCGCAGCGTGTGCTGGCCGGCGAGGGCGACATCTACGTGGCCGGCGGTGTCGAATCGATCTCGTGCGTGCAGAACCAGATGAACCAGTTCATGGCCCACGAAGACTGGCTGCAGAAGAACAAGCCCGAGATCTACTGGAACATGCTGCAGACCGCCGAGACCGTCGCGAAGCGCTACGGCATCGGCCGGGAAGCGCAGGACCGCTACGGCGTCGACAGTCAGGTCAAGGCCGCGGCGGCCGCCGCCGCAGGCCGCACGCGGGACGAGATCGTGCCGATCGCCGTGACGATGAAGGTCGTGGACAAGGCCACGGGCCAGGAATCGACGAAGGATCTCGTCTGCGAGCGCGACGAAGGTATCCGCGCCGACACCACGTACGAAGGCGTGTCGCAGATCAAGCCGGCTGTCGAAGGTGGCGTCATCGCCGCCGGCAATGCGAGCCAGTTCTCGGACGGCGCATCGGCCTGCGTCGTGATGGATTCGCGAGTCGCCGAGCGCAAGGGCCTGCAACCGCTGGGCATCTTCCGCGGCTTCGCGGTGGCCGGTTGCGAGCCCGACGAGATGGGCATCGGCCCGGTGTTCGCGGTGCCGAAGTTGCTGGCGCGCACCGGTTTGAAGATTTCCGATATCGGTCTGTGGGAACTGAACGAGGCATTTGCCGTGCAGGTGATCTACTGCCGCGACCGGCTCGGCATCCCGAACGAGAACCTCAACGTCAACGGTGGTGCGATCGCCGTCGGGCATCCGTACGGCACCACCGGTGCGCGTCTGGTCGGTCATGCGCTGATCGAAGGCAAGCGCCGTGGCGTGAAGTACGTGGTGGTGACCATGTGCATCGGCGGCGGCATGGGGGCGGCGGGGCTGTTCGAAGTCGCCTGAGGACGGTGCCATGGAAGCACGGATCGTCCATCGCCGCGATCTCGCGTTCGTCCTGTACGAACTGCTGGGTGCGGAGGCTCTCGCGCAGCGTCCGCGCTACGTCGAGCATTCGCGCGAGACCTTCGACGCGGTGCTCGACACCGCATTCCGGATCGCGACCGAGAAGTTCGCGCCGCACAACCGCAAGGCCGACCTGAACGAACCGCGGTTCGAGGACGGCCGCGTCGTGATGATTCCGGAAGTGGCCGAAGCGCTGGCGGCGTTCTGCGATGCCGGCTTCATGTCGGCCAGTTTCGATGCCGAACGGGGCGGCATGCAGTTGCCGGTGACCATCGCGCAGGCGGCCTTCGCGATCTTCAACGGCGCCAACATCGGCACCGCCGCCTATCCGTTCCTGACCATCGCCAACGCCAATCTGCTGGCCACCTTCGGCAGCGAGGAACAGCAGCGGCGCTGGCTGCCCCATCTGCTGTCGGGCCGCTATTTCGGCACCATGTGCCTGTCGGAACCCCAGGCCGGCTCGTCCCTGTCCGACATCAGCACGCGGGCCGAACCCCACGCCGACGGCACCTGGCGGCTGTTCGGCCAGAAGATGTGGATCTCCGGCGGCGACCACGAGCTGTCGCAGAACATCGTCCATCTGGTGCTGGCGCGCATCAAGGGTGCGCCGGCCGGCGTCAAGGGCATTTCGCTGTTCATCGTGCCGAAGTACCTGCCCGGTGACGGTGATGCCGTCGGCGCGCGCAATGACGTGGCGTTGGCCGGGCTCAATCACAAGATGGGCTATCGCGGCACCACCAACTGCGTGCTCAACTTCGGCGAGACGGCCGGCGCCGTCGGCTGGCTCGTCGGCGAACCGAACCGCGGGCTGTCGTACATGTTCCACATGATGAACGAGGCGCGCATCGGCGTCGGTCTCGGCGCCGTCATGCTGGGCTACAGCGGCTACCTGCACGCGCTGGCCTATGCGCGGGAAAGGGCACAGGGCCGCCCCGCCATCGGCAAGGACCCGTCGCAGCCGCCAGTGAAGATCGTCGAGCATCCGGACGTGCGCCGGATGCTGCTCGCGCAGAAGGCGTACGTCGAAGGCGGGCTCGCGCTGTGTCTGTATGCCGCACGGTTGATGGACGACGAACGCAGCGCCGAGACCGACAAGGCGCGCCGCGATGCCCATCTGCTGCTGGAGATCCTGACGCCCATCGTCAAGGCGTGGCCGTCGCAGTGGTGTCTGGTGGCCAACGATCTGGCGATCCAGGTCCACGGGGGCTACGGCTACACGCGGGAGTATCCGGTCGAGCAGCTGTGGCGCGACAACCGGTTGAACCCGATCCACGAGGGCACCAACGGCATCCAGGCGCTCGATCTGCTCGGCCGCAAGGTGGGCATGGATGACGGCATGGCGATCCAGCGGCTCGCGATGGAGATCGACCGCACGGCGCGTGAAGCGAAGAACAGCGAGTCGCCGGAGCTGCGGCAGTTCGGCCAGATGCTGACCGATGCCTTCGCCAACGTGATGGAAGTGGTCCGCAACACGTTGTGCGCCACCGACAAGGGACATTCGGAACTCGCGTTGGCCAATGCCCATGTGTTTCTCGAGATGACCGGGCACGTGGTGGTGGCATGGCTGTGGCTGAAGCAGGCGCAGCTGGCCGTGCGTGCGCTGCCGAACGCTGCGCCGGACGATCGCGATTTCTATCAGGGCAAGCTGCAGACCTGCGGGTATTTTTTCCGCTGGGAGCTGCCGAAGACCGACCACTGGCATCGTCTGCTCGACGACATGGACCGTACGGTGCTGGAAATGCAGGACGCGTGGTTCTGACGGCCCGCGGGCCGCGGCGACTGCGCGAACATCGACGAAGAGCGGGGAGGAGTGGACGTTGAAAGCGATGCAGCTGTTCGATCTGAAGGGCAAGGTGGCACTGGTGACCGGCGGGTCGCGGGGTCTCGGGTTGCAGATGGCGGAAGCGCTCGGTGAAGTCGGCGCGAAGGTCGCGATCACGGCACGCAAGGCCCACGAGCTGGAGGCCGCGCAAGCGCAATTGCAAGGTCAGGGTGTCGATGTGCTGACCCACCCGTGCGATCTGGCGGATCCGGCCGCGTCGCAACCGTTGGTCGATGCCGTGATGAAACGCTGGGGTCGCATCGACGTGCTGATCAACAACGCCGGCGC
>JAHCKV010000670.1 GCA_026125595.1 Burkholderiales bacterium
GGCCCGATCATGCGGAACCTGCCGGCGGCTCGGGATGCCGCGGGAACACGGCCGTCACCATGGTGCCGGCACCGGGTGTCGTGTCGATCCGCAGCGCCCCGCCGGCCAGTTGCGCCCGCTCGTGCAGCCCGAGCAACCCGGCGCTGAGGCCCTGCAGGCCGCGGCGCTGCGCCTCCTCGAGGTCGAAGCCGCGGCCATCGTCGGACACGCGCAGCGTCACGCGCGTACGGGTGAATCGCAATTCGATGCGCACCCGCTGCGCTTCGGCATGCCGCAGCACGTTGGTCAGCGTTTCCTGGGCGATCCGGAAACAGGCAGTCTCGACCTCGCCGTCGACGCGATCCACGACGTCGGCCGCGTCGAACTCGATCGGGATGCCGGCACTGCGTGAAACCCGTTCCACGTGCCAGCGCAGCGCCGAGGCGAGTCCGGCGTGGTCCAGGCTCGCGGGGCGCAGGTCGAGCGACAGCGCCCGGACCTGGCCGATGGCCTGGTCGACCACGCCGATGCATTCGGTCAGATCGGGCGCCAGCGGCGACGTGCCGAGGCGGCGGCTCACGGACTGCAACTGAATCTTCAGCGCGGTGAAGGTCTGACCCAGCTCGTCGTGCAGTTCCCGGGCGATGCGGCTGCGTTCGCTCTCCTGGGCCCGGATCAGCCGCTTCGACAGCATCCGCAGCCGCTGATTGGCATCGGCCAGTTCGGACTCGGCCAATTGCCGTGCGCTGCGCTCTTCCACCTGGTCGAGCGCGCGCCGGACAGCCGGTGCCAGCCGTGCGAGATTGGTCTTCAACACGTAGTCCATCGCGCCGCGCTGCAGCGAATCGATGGCCCGTTCCTCGCCGATGGTGCCGGACACGAAGATGAACGGGATGTCGGCGCGCCGGCTGCGCAGCATCTCGAGAGCCGCGAGCCCGCTGAACCCCGGCAGCGAAAAGTCGGACAGCACCAGTTGCGGCAGGAACCGCTCGAGTTCGTCGAGGAAACCCCGTTCGTCGTCGACCCGGTGCGCCACGACATCGAAGCCGCCGCGTCGCAGCGCCCGGGTGATCAATTCAGCGTCTTCCGGTACGTCTTCCAGCAGCAACAACCGCAGTGCTTCGGTCAAGCCGACCCTCCGGCGCGAGGGACAGCCACGGGCGGACCATCCGTATCGGATCGGGCTGGGTCGGGCCGGCGCGGCATCGCGGTGGCAACGCCACCGCACCGCAGATTGCAAAGGATGGGCATGGAGCCTTTTATGCTAACCCAGCCGGCCTGTCCGGCGCGCTTCCGGCTGCTATGATCCGGCCCGCCCCTGGCAGCGTTGCCGCGGCGCGGACCGACCCCGGTCACAACAAGCTATCGGAGGAGACACCCATGCCCCGCGGCATTCTGTCGAAGCTCGTCTGGCTCGGCATCGCGGTCCTCGGCGCATCCGCCATCGGCGGCATCGCCCTGCACCGCGGCGAATCGATCAATGCGCTGTGGTTCATCGCAGCTGCCGTCTGCACCTACCTGGTCGCCTACCGGTTCTACAGCGCATGGATCTGCGCCCGGGTACTGGTGCTCGACGGAACGCGGGCCACGCCCGCGGAGCGTTTCAACAACGGTCGCGATTTCGTGCCGACCAACAAGTGGGTCGCCTTCGGCCACCATTTCGCCGCGATCGCCGGACCCGGCCCGTTGATCGGACCGACGCTGGCCATGCAGTTCGGGTATCTGCCCGGCACGCTGTGGATCCTCGCCGGCGCGGTGCTGGGCGGCTGCGTGCAGGACATGGTGGTGATGTTCTGCTCGACGCGGCGCGATGGCCGGTCGCTCGGCCAGATGGCCCGCGACGAACTGGGGCCGGTGGGCGGTTGGGCCGCGCTGATCGGTTCGCTGATGATCATCGTGATCCTGATCGCGGTGCTCGGACTCGTCATCGTCAAGGCGATGAAGCACAGCC
>JAHCKV010000671.1 GCA_026125595.1 Burkholderiales bacterium
TGTCGTCCGCGACGCAGATGACCTTTTGCGCGACCGCGGCGACGATCTTCTCGCGCGTCAGCGCGGCGCCGCCGCCCTTGATCATCGCCATGTGGCGCGTGATCTCGTCTGCGCCATCCACATACACCGGCAGGTCGACGACGTCGTTGAGCGGCAGAACGGGGATGCCGAGCGCCTCGAGCCGCGCGCGGGTCGCTTCGGAACTGGCGACGGCGCCGGCGATCCGGTCACGACGACGACCCAGCGCGTCGATGAAGTGGTTGGCGGTGGAGCCCGTGCCGACGCCGATCACCGCGTCATCGGGCACGTGTTCGAGGGCAGCCTCGGCTGCGGCTTTCTTTTGTTGGTCTTGGGTCATGGATCACGGTCGCGCACGAAAGAGTCATGCACGATCCGGACCGGAAGGATAGACCGGTCCCCCCGGGGACTCAACGCGATCGGCACTATTCCTGCGTTGGCAGCCCCCCGGGCGACTGCTACCCTCCCGCACCCATGAAAGACGACTACCTCACCCGCATCCTGACCGCGCGGGTCTACGACGTGGCGGTGGAAACCCCGCTCGAAGCGGCACCGCAACTGTCGCGTCGCATCGACAACCATCTGCTGCTGAAACGGGAAGATCTGCAGCCCGTCTTCTCGTTCAAGATCCGCGGCGCCTACAACAAGATGGCGCAGTTGACGCAGGCCCAGTTGAAGCGCGGCGTGATCGCCGCTTCCGCCGGCAATCATGCGCAGGGCGTTGCCCTGTCCGCGCAACGATTGAAGTGTCGGGCCGTGATCGTGATGCCGGTCACGACGCCGCGCATCAAGATCGATGCCGTCGTGGCCCGCGGTGCGAAGGTCGTGCTCTCGGGCGATGCCTACGACGAAGCCTATGCGCACGCCCGCATGCTGGCGGACGACCGTGGCTACACGTTCATCCATCCGTACGACGACCCCGATGTGATTGCCGGCCAGGGCACGATCGGCATGGAAATCCTGCACCAGCACTCCGGTCCGATCGATGCGATCTTCGTCGCGGTCGGCGGCGGCGGGCTGATCGCGGGCGTCGGCGCGTACGTGAAGCGGCTGCGGCCGGACATCCGGGTCATCGGCGTCGAACCGGTGGATTCCGATGGAATGACGCAGTCGCTGGCCGCCGGACATCGGGTCCGGTTGTCGCAGGTCGGCCTCTTCGCCGACGGAGTGGCCGTCAAGATGGTGGGCGAAGAGACATTCCGGATCGCCCGCGAAGTGGTCGACGACATGGTGCTGGTGGACAACGACGCGATCTGCGCCGCAATCAAGGACGTCTTCGAGGACACCCGCGTGGTGCTGGAACCGGCCGGCGCGCTGGCGGTCGCCGGCGCGAAGGCCTGGGCCGAACGCCATCGCGTGCGGGGCAAGACGCTGGTCGCCATCGCGTGCGGCGCCAACATGAACTTCAATCGGCTGCGCTTCGTCGCGGAACAGGCCGAGATGGGCGAGCGGCGGGAGGCGATCCTCGCCGTGACCATCCCGGAAGAGATCGGCAGCTTCCGCCGGTTCGTGCGCCTGATCGGCCATCGCAACGTGACCGAGTTCAACTACCGCTACGCCGATTCCGACGAAGCCCACGTATTTGTCGGCCTTCAGGTCGAAGGCCGCAAGGAAACCCGCAAGCTGCTGGCGCAGTTGCGCGCGGCCGGACTGGAGGTCCGCGATTTCACCGACAACGAGATGGCCAAGACCCATATCCGGCACATGGTCGGCGGACGCGCGTCCGGACTGGAAGACGAGCGACTGCTGCGCTTCGAGTTTCCCGAACGGCCGGGCGCACTGATGGGCTTTCTCGACAGCATGAGTCCGGACTGGAACATCAGCCTGTTCCACTATCGCAATCACGGTGCCGATCATGGCCGCGTACTGGTCGGGATTCAGGTACCGTCGCGGACGCAGGCGGCGTTCAAGC
>JAHCKV010000672.1 GCA_026125595.1 Burkholderiales bacterium
GGCCGAGTCGACGTACAGCCGGCAGCCCTTGCCCTCGAAGAAGGCGATTCCCCAGCCGTCGGCGTGATCGGCCGTGCGGCCGCCGCGCTGCTGAAACCCCGTAAACGAGAAGACGATGTCCGTCGGGACATTGCAGTTCATGCCGAGCAGTTGGCACATGGCATTAAAAGATGGCGAAAAAGCTATATGGCAAGCCTAACGGGTTTGGACGGCATTTCGCTTATTCTTATTGAAACGATATATATAGATAATTATTCGTTCCTGTTCTTTAGAGGTGCGGTCAACATGCCGTGGTCGGGAACCCGATTCCACCCAGGCGTGGTTCGTCCGACCTGAAAACAGGAGGATTCCCCCAAGTGCCCAAGATCGAAACCATCGCCGTGCACGGCGGCTACAAACCGGACCCGACCACCAAGGCCGTGGCGGTACCCATCTATCAGACGACCTCCTACGCGTTCGACGACACACAACACGGCGCGGACCTGTTCGACCTGAAAGTCCAGGGCAACATCTACACGCGGATCATGAATCCGACCTCCGACGTGCTCGAGCAGCGCCTCGCACAGTTGCACGGCGGCATCGGTGCGCTGGCCCTGGCCTCGGGCCAGGCCGCAATCACCTATTCGATCCTGACCATCGCCGGCGTCGGCGACAACATCGTCTCCGCCAGCACACTCTACGGCGGCACGTACAATCTGTTCGCCCACACGCTGCCGCAACTGGGCATCGAAGTGCGCTTCGCCGATTCGGACAATCCCGAGAGCTTCGCCGCGCTGATCGACGACCGTACGAAAGCCGTCTATGCCGAATCGATCGGCAACCCGCGCGGCAACGTCACCGACATCGAAGCCCTGGCGAAGATCGCCCACGCCAAGGGCGTGCCGTTGATCATCGACAACACGGTCGCCACGCCCTATCTGCTGCGCCCGTTCGAGCACGGGGCCGACATCGTCGTCGAGTCGCTGACCAAGTATCTGGGCGGCCACGGCAACAGCATCGGCGGCGCGCTGGTGGACTCCGGCAAGTTCCCGTGGGCCGAGCACAAGGCCCGCTTCCCGCAGCTGAACCAGCCGGATCCGTCGTACCACGGCGTCAACTATGTCGAGGCACTCGGACCGGCCGCCTACATCGCCCGTGCCCGCGTCGTACCGCTGCGGAACACCGGCGCACCGCTGTCACCGTTCAACAGCTTCCTGATCCTGCAGGGTATCGAGACCCTGGCCGTCCGGCTCGATCGCATCAACGCCAACAGCCTGAAGGTCGCCGAGTACCTGTCGAAGCATCCGCAGGTGAAGTGGGTCCGCTACCCGGGTCTGCCGGGCGATCGCTACCACGCCCTGGCACAGAAGTATCTCGGCGGCAACGGTTCCGGCATCCTCAGCTTCGGCATCGACGGCGGCAAGGAAGCCGGCGCGCGGTTCATCGATGCGCTGCAACTCATCACACGGCTGGTCAACATCGGCGATGCGAAGTCGCTCGCCACCCATCCGGCCACGACAACCCACCGCCAGTTGAACGCCGAAGAACTGATCAAGGCCGGCGTCAGCGAAGATCAGGTGCGGCTGTCGATCGGCATCGAGCACATCGACGACATCCTCGAAGACATCACGCAGGCGCTGCAGGCCGCCGCGGGCGGCAAGCCCAAGCTGGTCAGCAACGCTTGAACCACTTCCCGGTCCGTCGCCATTCCGGACGGACAGCAGCGCCATGGGCCACGCTATGCGTGGCCTCTTTTTTTGCCGCACCTTGCCTATCCTGACGATATCCCGCCGATATCCCGGCGTGCCGCATCCGCTCGACTCCGCTAGGGAAACACCGAACGAGTCTCGCGATGCGCGTTGGCTCCGGCATGGATGACGGCGAGCGGGGTGAGGCAGTCAAGGCTTGCGCCTTGGCAACGAGAACCGCGACGCAGGCGCGATGC
>JAHCKV010000673.1 GCA_026125595.1 Burkholderiales bacterium
GCCGGCGTGTTGTCCTTCGTGTTCCTGCGGCCGCCGACCGGATCGCTCAGCACCGATGCACGCAGCTTGTTGTCCGGATCGAGATAGGCGCGCCGGACGCCTTCGTTGACCATGTCTTCCACCGACAGCGTGGAATCCCAGCGGACGTTCATGCCCACCTTCAGGAACACGTTGACGATCCCCGTGTCCTGGCAGATCGGACGATGACCCTCGGCGCACATCCGCGAATTGATCAGGATCTGCGCCATCGCATCCTTCGCGGCGACCGACTGCTCCAGCTCGTAGGCGCGGGCAAGATTGCGGATGTAGTCGACCGGATGGAAGTACGAGATGTACTGCAACGCGTCGGCGATGCTGTCGACGAAATCGTCCTGGCGAATGGTGCTCATCGGGTGCTCTTGGGGGCGGGTCCGGGGGCCGGGGCGCGGCTTGCGGAAGAGCCCGGAGTATACGCGACGGGTGCATCGGAAACCACGCGGAGCCGGCCTGCTGGTACGCTGCACCGCCTCCAGCGGCCGCCCGGGATCGGGCCGGCTAGAATCCGGGGTGACCGGGAGGAAGGTCAGTCCCACAACGCAAACGACCGGAGACGCAGCATGTCAACCATCGAATCCGTCCTGCAGGAGAACCGGGTCTTCGCACCCAGCCCCGCCTTCGTCGCGCAGGCCAACATCCGGGGCCTCGACGAATACCGGCGCCTGTGCGCCGAAGCCGAGGCCGACTACGCCGGCTTCTGGGGCCGCCTCGCACGCGAGAACCTGCAGTGGCACAAACCGTTCACGCAGATCCTCGACGAATCGAATGCACCGTTCGTCCAGTGGTTCGCCGACGGCGAACTGAACGTCTCGTACAACTGTCTCGACCGGCACCTGCAGACGCAGCCCGAGAAGATCGCGATCATCTTCGAGGCCGACGACGGCGCTGTCACACGCATCACGTATCGCCAGCTCTATCACCGCGTCTGCCAGTTCGCGAACGGGCTGCGCAGTCTGGGCATCGTCAAAGGCGATCGCGTACTGATCTACATGCCGATGTCGATCGAAGCAGTCGTCGCCATGCAGGCGTGTGCGCGGATCGGCGCCACGCATTCGGTCGTGTTCGGCGGATTCTCGGCCCGCAGCCTGCAGGAACGCATCATCGATGCCGGCGCGGTGGCGGTGATCACCGCCGACGGCCAGTTCCGCGGCGGCAAGACCATCGCGCTGAAGGCCGCGGTCGACGAGGCGCTGTCCATGGAAGGCTGCGACAGCATCCGCCATGTGATCGTCTATCGACGCACGGAAGGCAAGATCGCGTTCGAAGCGCCGCGCGACGTGTGGTGGCACGAGCTGGTCGCGACGCAGAAGGACGTCTGCGAACCCGAGTGGGTCGGTGCCGAGCATCCGCTGTTCATCCTGTACACGTCCGGCTCCACCGGCAAGCCGAAAGGCGTGCAGCATTCGAGCGGCGGCTATCTGCTGCAGGCGCTGCTGACGATGAAGTGGGCCTTCGACATCAAATCCACCGACGTTTTCTGGTGTACCGCCGATGTGGGCTGGGTCACCGGCCACACGTACATCGCCTACGGTCCGCTCGCCGCGGGTGCCACGCAGATCGTGTTCGAAGGCATTCCGACCTATCCGGATGCGGGCCGGTTCTGGAAGATGATCGAAGGCCATCAGGTCAGCATCTTCTATACCGCACCGACGGCGATCCGGTCTCTGATCAAGGCGTCCGACGTGAACCCGGACACCGCACCGGCGCGCTACGGGTTGTCGAGTCTGCGGCTGCTGGGTTCGGTCGGTGAGCCGATCAATCCCGAGGCGTGGATGTGGTACCACAACCAGGTCGGCGGTGGTCGCTGCCCGATCGTCGACACCTGGTGGCAGACCGAGACCGGCGGCCATCTGATCACGCCGTTGCCCGGTGCGA
>JAHCKV010000674.1 GCA_026125595.1 Burkholderiales bacterium
GTGCCCAGTACTTCCTGCGCTTCAACCATCTGCATCCGCCGTTCGACGACGTCCGCATCCGCCGCGCCGCGCTCGTGGCGCTCGGTCAGGAACCCGTATTGAAAACGCAGGTCGGCGTGCCCGGGCTGTACAAGGTCTGCGCCAGCCTGTTCCCATGCGGGACGCCGTTCGCGGCCGAGGGTGGCGGCGGACTGACCGGCATCGCCGATCCGAAAAAGGCGAAAGCCCTGCTCGACGAAGCAGGCTACAAGGGACAGCCGGTGGTGCTGCTGCGAACCACGGACCTCGCGATCATCGCGAAACTGCCGCTGGTGGTGAAGCAACAACTGGACCGCGCGGGATTCAAGGTGGACATGCAATCGATGGATTGGCAGACCCTGGTGGCGCGACGTGCCCGCAAGGACGCGCCATCGGCCGGCGGCTGGAACGCGTTCGCCAGTTCGTGGACCACGGAAGACATCGCCAACCCCCTGAGCATGGCGATGATGAACGCCACCGGCGACAAGGGTTGGTTCGGCTGGCAGGACGACCCGACGCTGGAGGCGATCAAGTCCCGTTTCGCGGCCGCGACCAGCGACGCGGACCGCAGGAAGTTCGCGGCGGAAGCGCAATCGAGGGCACTGGAAACCGCGTCGTACGTGCCGCTCGGCCAGTACAGCATCCAGTCGGCCGTGCGAAAGGGCATCTCGGGCATCGTGCCGGCCGGCGCGCAGGTGTACTGGAACATCAGGAAACCGTAGCCGGCGACACCGTCCGAGATCGTCGCGTCGATGCCGGCCTTTCTCGCCAAGCGGCTGCTCGCCACGCTACCGGTGCTGCTGGTGGTCGCGATCACCGTGTTTCTGATCCTGCGACTCACGCCCGGCGATCCGGCAGCGATCATCGGCGGCAACTCGGCCACCACCGACGACCTCGACCGGATCCGCGAGCAGCTCGGACTCGCGCGTCCGCTGTGGACGCAATTCGCGATCTGGATCGGCGGCGTGCTGCAGGGCGACCTCGGCTACTCCTACTATCTCGACAAACCGGTGATCGCGCTGATCGGGCAACGGATCGAACCGACGTTGTCGCTGACGCTGGGCACCTTGCTGCTCGCCATCGCCGTGGCGTTGCCGCTCGGCACACTGGCCGCGTGGCGCATGGGTGGCTGGCTCGACCGTGCCGTGATGGCGTTCTCGGTCGCGGGTTTCTCGGTGCCGGTGTTCGTGATCGGCTACGTGCTGATCTACGTGTTCGCGATGACGTTGAGCTGGCTACCGGTACAGGGCTACACGCCCATCGCGCAGGGGCCGTGGCCGTGGTTGCGACAGCTGATCCTGCCGTGCCTCACGCTGGCGATCACCTATGTCGCGCTACTGGCCCGCGTGACCCGTGCCGCCGTCAGCGAAGCACTGACCGAAGACTACATCCGCACCGCGCGGGCCAAAGGCATCCGCGAGTCCGCAGTGCTGGTACGGCACGCGCTCGCCAACGCCGCGGTTCCGGTCGTCACGATCATCGGCATCAGCGCCGCGCTGCTGCTCGGGGGGGTCGTGGTCACGGAGACGGTGTTTTCGATCCCGGGGCTCGGTCAGCTCACGGTGGATGCCGTGCTCAATCGCGACTTCCCGGTGCTGCAGGGCATCGTGCTGCTGTTCTCCGTCGCCTATGTGCTGGTGAACTTGCTGGTCGATCTGAGCTATCTCGTGCTCGATCCGCGCATTCGCTACTGACCATGGCCACGCTGCGACGTCTATGGCGCAACGCTGCGGTGAAAACCGGCACGATCGTGCTGTCGGTGCTGGTACTGCTCGCGCTGTTCGCGCCATGGCTGGGCACCATCGACCCGGCGGAAATGGACGCGTCGTTCATCAATGTGACGGCCGGCAGTGTCGGCGAAGTGACAATCGCGAACGGCGAAACCATGC
>JAHCKV010000675.1 GCA_026125595.1 Burkholderiales bacterium
CTCGAGAATTTCATCGAGGGCAAGTCCAACGCGCATGCGCGCGCAGCGGCCCAGCACGTAGTGGAAACGCCAGGCGCCGCCTACAACCCCCTGTTGATCTACGGTCAGTCGGGTCTGGGCAAGACGCATTTGATGCACTCGGTGGGCAACGCCGTCATGCGCCGTACCGGGCGCGCGCGCATCGCCTACCTGGGGGCAGAGCAGTGGATGAATCACATGGTGATGGCGATCCGTCATGGCCGCGCCGATGAATTCCGTTCGTTCTTCCGTTCGGTCGATGCCCTGCTGATCGACGACATCCAGTTCTTCAATGGCAAGAGTCGAACGCAGGAAGAGTTCTTCTATGCGTTCAACGCACTGATCGACGGCCACAAACAGGTCATCATCACCTGCGACACCTATCCCAAGGAAATAGCAGGGATGGAAGACCGGCTGATCTCACGCTTCGGCTGGGGCCTGACGGTTGCGATCGAACCACCCGAACTGGAAATGCGCGTGGCGATCTTGCTGAAGAAAGCCGAGGTCGAATCGGTGCAGATTTCCGAAGACGTCGCATTCTTCATCGCCACGCACATTCAATCGAACGTCCGCGAACTCGAAGGTGGCTTGAAGCGCGTGCTCGCCTATTGTCGGTTCGCGGGTGTCCCGATCACCGTCGATTCCACGCGCGACGCATTGAAAGATCTCCTCGCGGTCCAGACACGACAGATATCGGTCGAGAACATCCAGCGGATCGTCGCCGACTACTACAAGATGAAAGTCGCCGACATGTACTCGAAGAAGCGGTCGCGAACCGTCGCACGCCCCCGCCAGATGGCCATGGCGCTGGCGAAGGAACTGACGCAGATGAGTCTGCCCGATATCGGCGATGCCTTCGGTGGTCGTGATCACACGACCGTGCTGCACGCATGCCGGAAGATCGCCGAGTTGAAGACCACGATGCCGGACATCAATCGTGACTTCGTTGCCCTGATCCAGGTACTGCGCGGATAACTCCGATGGAGACTGTTGATAACCCATGGGCTATCCACCGCCTGCTCGCCCGATCCGAAACGATGCACGTTTTGTCCACACGCTGTCCCGGGCTTGGCCGGCGTTTCATCCACACCGACAACATCAACGTGCACCACGCTTTTTCCGGGTTACCCACAGCCTGACCTCCCCCTTATTAATCATTACTACTTCAAAAACTAAATGAAGAACCTACAGCTAGACCGCGATGCATTGCTCCGGCCGCTGCAGTCCGTGACCGGGGTGGTGGAACGGCGCCAGACGTTGCCGATCCTGTCCAACGTTCTCATCGAGTCACGGAACGGCATGCTGAACTTGGTGGCGACAGATCTCGAGATCCAGGTCTCGGCGACAGTCGCAGGATTCGAGATCGGTGACGACTTTTCCGTGACCGTATCCGCCAAGAAACTGCTCGATATCCTTCGAGCATTGCCGGAAGGTACGCAGATCACGCTGGAACAGAAGGAATCGAAGGTGCAGTTGAAGGCCGGCAAGAGTCGCTTCAGCCTGCAAACACTGCCGGCAGCCGATTTTCCCCGGCTTGCCGAAGGCTCCAGTGCGACCGCCGAGATTCCGATTCCGCAGAAGGAACTGCGCAAGCAGTTGGGGCTGACCCAGTACGCGATGGCTCAGCAGGACATCCGGTACTACCTGAACGGCATGCTGCTCGTCGTCGATCAGAAGTCGTTGACACTCGTTGCCACCGACGGCCATCGGCTCGCGCTGACCTCCCGTGAGCTCCTCGACAGTTACGTCCGCAACGAAGTGATACTTCCTCGCAAAGCCGTGCTGGAACTGTCGCGGCTGCTCAACGACACCGATGAAACCATCCTGGTGTCGCTGCTGGCGAACCAGGTGAAGTTCGAGTTCTCCGGGATCGTGCTCGTGACCAAAGT
>JAHCKV010000676.1 GCA_026125595.1 Burkholderiales bacterium
CCGCTCGCACGCTGGCTGCGCGACGATCTCGCCGATCGGTTCGACGGGCTCGGCGTCCGTCTTGCCGCTGCGACGGACGGACAGCTGTCCGCAACGGCGATCGACCAGCTGTCGCGCACCTACCGCGGGGGGCAGGAATCCCTCGCCGAACAGGTCCTGCAACTGATCGTGCTGGACGAATCGCTGCGGCAGTTGATCGCGCTGCGCGAGGTGCTGGCGGATGGGTAGTCGCTTTCCGGGTCGTGTGCTGATCGCGCTCGGCGCTGTGGCGGCCGTGTTGACGCAGCCGTTCGGTCGTCGCAAGCCGGTGGCGCCCCGTCGGATCCTCGTCTTGCATCACTTGCTGCTCGGCGACACGCTGATGCTGACGCCGCTGCTGAAGAAGCTGCGGCAGCGTTTCCCGGAAGCGAGCATCACGATGACCTGTCCGGCGGCGTTCGCCGGGCTCTACGCGACCCGTCCGTTCGGTGTCGAGGCGCTGCCGTTCGATGAGCGCAACGTCGCGACCATTCGTGCACTGTTCCATCGTTCACGGTTCGATCTCACGATCATTCCGGCCGAGAACCGGCTGAGCCTGCTGGCCCGTGCGATCCGGTCGCGCTGGATCGTCGGGTTCGCCGGCGACCGGCCCGGCTACAAGAGCTGGTTCATGGACGAGTTGCATCTGTTTCCGTCGGAGCCCGCGGCCTGGGGCGACTTCGCGTGCATTCTCGTCGACGGCCCGGCGCCGCAACCCTATTCGACGGCCGACTGGCCCGCACCGGCCGCGGTGCTCGATCTGCCCGAGGCGCCGTACTGTGTGCTGCACGTCGGCGCCAGCACGCCGTTGAAGTTCTGGGAGCCGGAGAAGTGGCGCGGCCTGGCGAATGCGCTGGAGGCCCGCGGACTGCGCGTCGTGCTGAGTGCCGGCCCGCGCGAAGCGTCGGTGCTCGACGATATCGATCCCGATCGACGCTGGACGCGGTTCGCCGGCAATCTGTCGTTGCCGCAGCTGTGGAAGCTGCTCGGCGGTGCGCGGTTGCTGGTGTGTCCGGACACCGGCGTCGCGCACCTGGCTCGCGTGGCCGACGTGCCGGTCGTGACGATCTATGGCGGCGGTTCGAGCCAGCTGTTCGGCGGCGGCGAGTTCTGGCGCGCGGCGCGGGAACGGAAGGTCACGCTGCCGGCGTTTCCGTGTCGCGACGAGAACATCGTGTTTCGTCGCCCGGTGCCGTGGGCCGGCAACTGCGCGCGCACACCAGACAAATGTCCGGCCCCGAGATGCATGCACGGTATCCCGCTGACGATGGTGCACGATGCGGTCATCTCGCTGCTGCGGGAGACCGACAGTGATTCGACGGTGGTGCCGATAGCCGGTGATGCGCGATGAGGACGCCGCGCTTTCTCGTGATCCGCCGCGACAACATCGGCGATCTCGTGTGCACGACCCCGATGATCCGCACGCTGCGGCAGCACTACCCGGAAGCCCGCATCGATGCGTTGGTGAACACGTACAACGCGCCGGTGCTGGACGGCAATCCGGATGTCGACGCCGTGCACGTGTACATGAAAGCCAAGCATCGCGAGGCCGGACGCAGCGTGATCCGCGTCTACGGCGATCGCGTCGCGTTGTTCTGGCGGCTGCGCCGGGAACGCTACGACTACGCGATCCTCGCCGGATCGGGCTACCAGGCCCGGGCGCTGCGCACGGCGCGAATGGTGGGTGCGACCCACGTGATCGGGTTCGTCCACGAGCGCGACTACGCCGGACCGATCGACCGGCCCCTGTGGAAGGATCCGGCCGAAGTGGTCCACGAGGTCGAGATCGTTCAGCGGTTGTTGCGATCGCTGGGCATCGACGAACCCCCGCCGGCGCTGCGTCTGGTGGCGGATGCGCGCGCCAGCGCCCAGGCGCGGGCAGGTCT
>JAHCKV010000677.1 GCA_026125595.1 Burkholderiales bacterium
GACGAATGGCGGCGAAGCGGACACTGCAATACGGCGCTGAAGTCGGGGACGAGTATAACAACGGCGGCGACCGCGGCACATGGCTCGCACGACCACTCACTTCACTTCGATCGTCGCCGGTCCGGTCACCAGTCCCCGGACCGTCCTGCCCGAAGCCGTACGGACGGACACGTGCTCTCCCACGGCACCATTGCCCAAGGCCCGGCCCTCGGAGCTGACGCGAAATCCGTCGCCGATGAACACGACGGTCACCGACTGTCCCTGGGTGACGACAAATGCGCCGCGCAACATCTCGGTGCGCAGCGCCAACCCGGCGGCCACGGACACCTGCGGAACCTTGCCGACTGCCGATTCGGCATTCCGGATCACCCCGGCCGGAAACTCGGTCAGATCCACCTGGCGAACGGTAACGTCCGCATCGGTCACGGGTTGACCCCGCACCAGCGGCCGGGCCACGAACACGGCGTCTCCCATCAGCCGGACCGTTACCGGCACCATGATCGACCAGCTTTCGGGCGCCGCGTTGCAGCGGATGCCGATATTGGAGCGACCCCACAACCGGCCTCCGGGCGGCAGGAACGGGTGTAGCGCGCCGCAGGCCGGCAACTGCAGTCGGGTGTCGATGGCGCCCAGTTCCACGGAGACCAGGCCGGGCATCGTCGCCGTCTGCCGACGGACGAAATCCTCGGCCGCCATGCGGATCGCATCGAGATCCTGGGTGGCGGCCCGGGCCGGCAAAACGGCACTGCCGAGCGTCAGCGCGACGGCGGCGTGGAGCAACAGATGGCGAACGGTTAGCATCCGGGTCACGAGATTTTTCCGAATTGTAGAGTCGACCTCTCAACTCCCGGTTCCGGTGGACGTTAATCCGCCGGTAGATCTGACGAACGATGGCTGAACTGACCAATCCCACCGATATCGCGCGAGAGACGCTGAAGCTGCTGGCGGTGCAACGCATTCCACCGACGCCGCAGAACTATCAGCGCCTCTACCACGAGATTTCCCGGACTCAGCCGCCGGAGAACGGCGTATCGGCCCGGCTGATCGGGATACTGCGGGAGCTCTCGTCGCGCAATCCGGAGGATACGGCGCTGACTGGTCTGGTGCGGGCGGTCGAACGGCACGACTGGGAGGACGTTTCCCGCGATCTGCAGCGGCTGTGCGAACGGGCCACAGGCTATACGACGACGGAATGGGCGAGTCTGATCCGGGATCTGGTCCGGCAACTGGAACTGCCCCATCGCGGCATCACGGCCGCGCGCAAGCGGGAAGGACTCGAGCGTCTGCTGACCGGTTCGTCCGGCTCCGAAGTGCCGCTGCCGCAACGGATGCGGGCGCTGATCCGGTCCTGGAGCGATGCGGGGGCGTCGGCGATGGCCGATACCCAGGCTGGACAGGCGGGAGCGGTTCCGCCCACCGGGCAGACGTTGTCCGGCGGGACGCCATCGCCGCTGGCGACCCATGGCGCATCGAAGATGGTCGTCGAGATCCGCGATCTGCTGGCCAGCACGCTCGAGAATGGGGTCGGTCCCCGGCTCGACCGTTATTCCGACGTCCAGAGCGAGCTGGTGGTGCTGGCGCAGAAGATCCGCGAAGCATCGATGCCGGAGGACTGGAGCCGGATCGCCGCGTTGCTGAAGCAGTTCTGGATCAAGATCGAACTGCGGCTCGAGCCCGAAGAAGAGATTCTCGACAACCTGCTGCGGTTGCTCGGGCTGATGGTGAACAACCTGGGTGAACTGGTCGACGACGATCAGTGGGTCAATGGTCAGGTGGCCGTGCTGCGCGAGCTGATCAACCGCCCGATGGATCTGCGCGCGGTCCGCGAGGCCGAGCGGGGATTCAAGGAAGTGATCTACAATCAGGCCAGCCTCAAGGCGAGCCTGCGCGAAGCGAAGTCCAC
>JAHCKV010000678.1 GCA_026125595.1 Burkholderiales bacterium
GCTTCCGCAAATGACGTCACTACAGGGATGTTGATCATGTCGATCGATTCCGATGAGCTGACGGCGACGTCCAATCCCGGTTGCAGCGGCTCCAGTTCGCGATCGGACAGGATGAACGTGCGCTGCATGTAGTTGCGCAATTCACGGACGTTGCCGGCCCAGCCGTGCTGCCGGATACGCGCCAACGTCGCTTCGGGCAACACCTTTGCCGCACCGTGCTCGGCGTTGAGTTCGCCGAGGAAATGGCGCGCCAGCAGTTCGGCGTCGTCACCTCGCTCGCGCAGCGGCGGCAGATGCAGCGGAAACACATTCAGCCGGTGATACAAGTCCGCCCGCAGCTTGCCGTCCGCGACCGCGGCTTCCGGATTGCGGTTGGTCGCCGCCACGACGCGCACGTCGATCTCCAACTCGCGGTTGGTCCCGACCCGCATGAAGCTGCCCGTCTCCAGGACGCGCAGCAACTTGACCTGCAGTTCCACCGGCATCTCGGTGATTTCATCGAGGAACAGCGTGCCGCCGTTGGCGCGTTCGAAATAACCTTTGTGCTGCCGCTCCGCACCCGTGAAGCTGCCCCGCTCGTGCCCGAACATCTCGCTCTCGATCAGGTTCGGCGAGATCGCACCGCAATTCACCGCCAGAAACGGTGCCGCATGGCGGCGGCTCAGATCATGCAGCGTATGGGCCACGAGCTCCTTGCCGGTCCCGCTCTCGCCGACGAGCAGCACGGTGGCTTCGGTCGGTGCGACGCGGATCACCTGCTCATACAACGACCGCATCACCGGCGATGCGCCGATCATCCGACCGAATCTGCCAGTCTGTGCCAGATCTTCGCGTAGTTGTCGAACCGTCGCTTCCAGATCCGCGGCACGCGGCACCCGGGACAGGATGGCTTGCAATCGGGCGATGTTGATCGGCTTCACCAGGTAGTCGGTGGCGCCGATCCGCAGCGCTTCGACCGCCGATTCGACACTCGCGTGGCCAGTGATCACCACGACCGCGCGGGTCACATTGCGTTCCAGATCGCCGAACAGCGACATTCCGTCGCCGTCGGGCAGCTTCAGATCGATCAGCACCACATCGGGCTGGCGCCGGATCATCTGGATCCGCGCCTCGCGCAGGCTGCTGGCGATCGAAGCGGTGAAACCTTGTTCTGCCGTCAGGTCGACGAGGGCTTCCGCGGTATTGCGGTCGTCGTCGACGATCAGCACGTGGGGCATGCGTTCTCCGGTCGGTCCTGTAACGATGGTGGACGAATCACCGGCCCGCCGTCGGACGGCGAAGCGCGTGAAACCCCGATCACGGGGTTCCCGTCGGCGAACCGGTGGTCCATCACCCCTTCGCCTTCACCGTCAGGCGGTTTTCGACGGCAACCACACCTTTCACCGAACGCGCGATCTCGATGGCGCGGTCGCGGGCGGTCTCGGACGGGGCGGTTCCTTCCAGCGACACCACGCCGTCCTTCGTGTCGACGTCGATGCGCAATGCGCTCAGATCCGGATCCTTGACGAGGCCGGCGTTGACGGACGTCGTGATGGCGGCATCGTCCACCGCGCTGCGGGCTTCGGCCATCTGCTCGCGCGATTCCGCGCGCAGTTCGTCGCTTTTCTGCTCGGTGGCCGCGATCGACGAATCGAGTCGTTCTCCGGCCGTCCGATCGTCACCGGCCTTACCGCAGGCGGCCAGCGCCGTGGACAGTGCGAGGACGGAAACGAGCGTCGTCATCTTCTGAGGAATGGTTTGGGTCATGATGAATCTCCTGTTCCGTGGTCGAAATCGGCGACTCGCCGCACCGTGACGTTGCGGTCGATCGACGGGAATCAGGTTAGGCCGGACACGTCGGGATTGCCGTCGGCAGCCTTGGGACTGCGTTGTCGGTATCG
>JAHCKV010000679.1 GCA_026125595.1 Burkholderiales bacterium
TGATGCACCTGATGTTCACCAACGACGCCCACCGCGCGCTTCTGATGGACTGGGAAGAACTGGCTCCGCTGTCTCTCGCCATGTTCCGGGCGGACAGTGCGCGTTACGCCGGCGATCCGGACTTCGAGCGACTGATCGCGTGGTTGATGAACGAAAGTCCGGAGTTCCGCGCCTGGTGGCCGCGCCACGACGTCATCCACCAGCCCTCCACGATCAAGCGCATCCAGCACCCGACGGCCGGAACACTCGTGTTCGAGATCCTGAGCCTCGACGTGTCCGATCGTCCGGGCATGCGCTTCGTCGTCTGGACACCGAGCCAGCTCGCCGATCCGTGATTCGGCGCAAGAGTTCGTCGGCTCATCAGCCCACGATGCCGATGTTCCAGGGCACGAACTCGTGGTCGCCCAGACCCAGCGCCTCGCTCTTGCTGGGTTCACCCGACGCGATGCGCAGCGTGTGCTCGAGGATCGCCTGCCCCATCGACTGGATCGTCGCGGTGCCATCGAGGATCTCGCCGCAGTTGATGTCCATGTCTTCTTCCAAGCGCCGGTACATCGGCGTGTTGGTGGCCAGCTTGATCGACGGCACCGGCTTCGCGCCGAACATCGAGCCGCGCCCCGTGGTGAACAGGATCATGTTCGCGCCCCCCGCAATCTGCCCGGTCGCGGAACAGGGGTCGAAGCCCGGCGTGTCCATGAACACGAAGCCCTTCTGCGTCACCGGTTCGGCATAGCGGTACACCTCCATCAAGGGACCTGTCCCACCCTTCATCGACGAGCCCAGCGACTTCTCGAAGATGTTCGCGAGGCCGCCGCTCTGGTTTCCGGGGCTCACCTTGCCGTTGATCTGCGTGTCGCGCCCGACGGTGTACTCGTCTTTCCACCAGCGGATCCGTTCGACGAGTTTCTCGCCCACTTCGCGCGAGCACGCGCGCCGCGTGAGCGTGTGCTCGACACCGTAGATTTCAGGCGTCTCGGACAGAATCGCCGTACCGCCGTGGCGCACCAGCAGGTCCATCGCCGCACCGAGCGCCGGGTTGGCGGTGATCGACGAGAAGCCGTCGGAACCGCCGCACTGCAGACCGACGGTGAGATGGCTCGCGGGCACGCGCGTGCGCACCACGCGATTCGCGTCCGGCAGCATCTCGCGCACGGCCGCCACGCCGGCTTCGATGGTCTTGCGCGTACCCCCCGCGTCCTGCATGACGAAGGTGCGCAGCCGCGAGTTGTTGACCAGGTGCTGGTCCTCGAACAGGCCGCCCGCCTGGTTGCGCTCGCAGCCGAGCCCCACGACCAGACAGGCCGCGATGTTCGGGTGCCGCGCGTAACCGCCGAGCGTGCGTCGCAGCAGGTTCATCGGCTCGCCGGTGGCCTCCATGCCACAGCCGGTGCCGTGCGCAAACGCGACCACGCCGTCGATGTTGGGGAATTCCGCGAGGCGCTCCGGCGTGAACCACGCGGCGATCCGGTGGACCACCGTGGCCGAGCAGTTCACCGTGGACACCAGCCCGATGTAGTTGCGCGTCCCCACCTGCCCGTTCTCGCGGACGATGCCCATGAAGCTCGCGCGCTCGCTCTCCGGCAGCAGGTCCACGGGGTGATAGTCCGCGCCGTAGGCATAGTCGCGGTCGAACTCGCGGAACTCCATGTTGTGCGAATGCACGAGCGTTCCGGCCGGGATGTCGGTCGCAGCGAAACCGATCACCACGTTGTACTTGCGGATCGGTTCACCACGGGTGATCGCCCGTGCCGCGATCTTGTGACCGGCGGGCACCTGACTGCGGGAGTTCACGCCCTCGGGTTCGAGTCGCGTCCCGATGCTGATGTCGGTGCGGGCAACGACGACGTTGTCGGCGGCGTGGAGCCGGAT
>JAHCKV010000068.1 GCA_026125595.1 Burkholderiales bacterium
ATCTGTACAAGGGTGACCTGCTGCCGGCCGTGCAACAGGCCATCGCCCGCTTCAAGGGCGCCTATGCCATCGCCGTGATCGCCAAGAACGAACCGCATCGCGTCGTCGGTGCCCGCTTCGGATCACCGCTGATCGCCGGGCTCGGCGACGGCGAGAACTTCCTCGGCTCCGACGCCATGGCACTCGCCGGCACGACCGACCGCATCATCTATCTGGACGAAGGCGACGTCGCCGACGTGACGCGTGAAGGCATCCAGGTCTACGACCGCAGTGGCACCGCCGTCGAACGTGAAGTCCGTCTCGTGCAGGCCCATTCGGCCGCCGTCGAGCTGGGGCCCTACCGCCACTTCATGCAGAAGGAAATCTTCGAGCAGCCGCGCGCCATCAGCGACACGCTGGAGAGCGTCGGCAGCATCGACGCGAGCCTGTTCGGCGATGCCGCGCCGCAGGTGCTGAAGAGCATCGACTCCGTGTTGATCCTCGCGTGCGGCACCAGCTACTACGCCGGGTGCGTCGCGCGCTACTGGATCGAGTCCATCGCCCAGGTGCCCGTCACCGTCGAGATCGCCAGCGAATATCGCTACCGCACGTCGGTGCCGAACCCGAAATCGCTCGTCGTCGTCATCTCGCAATCGGGCGAAACGGCCGACACCCTCGCCGCACTGAAGCACGCCAAATCACTCGGCATGCAGAACACGCTGGCGGTCTGCAACGTCGCCACCAGCGCGATGGTCCGCGAGACCTCGCTGCAGTTCCTGACCCACGCCGGCGCCGAGATCGGCGTCGCCTCCACCAAAGCCTTCACCACACAACTCGTCGGGCTGTATCTGCTGGCCAACGCCATCGCGCATGCGCGCGGCCGGCTCTCGTCCGAACGCGAATACCTCGTCACGCGGCGCTTACGCCATCTGCCAGCCGCCTTGCAAAGCGTGCTGGCACTGGAACCGCAGATCATCGCGTGGAGCGAAACCTTCGCCCGCAAGGAAAACGCGCTGTTCCTCGGCCGCGGGCTGCACTACCCGATCGCCCTCGAAGGCGCGTTGAAGCTCAAGGAGATCAGCTACATCCACGCCGAGGCGTATCCAGCCGGCGAACTGAAGCATGGCCCGCTGGCCCTGGTGACCGACGCGATGCCCGTCGTCACCGTCGCACCCAACGACACGCTGCTCGAAAAGCTCAAGAGCAACATCATGGAAGTGCGCGCCCGCGGCGGACAGCTCTACGTCTTCGCCGATGCCGACACCCACATCGCGCCGAGCGAAGGCGTGCACGTCATCCGGCTGCCGGAGCACTACGGCGACCTCTCGCCCATCCTGCACGTCGTGCCGCTGCAACTGCTGGCGTATCACACCGCCGTCGCGCGCGGCACCGATGTCGACAAGCCGCGGAACCTGGCGAAGAGCGTGACGGTGGAGTGAGCGCGGTTCTGATCTGCCGGTCCGTGTTCCTTGCCAGTAACAGGTCGTTGAAATACCGCCACTGACCTCGCCTGCGGGCCTTGAAGATCGGTCCGGTGTGCCGCTCGCTGCGCACGCTACATGGCACCTGCAGCAGCATGGCGCGCATCAGCTTCTCCGGTGCGATGCTGGGACGACCACCTTTGACGTCGGCCTCGTACATCGCGGAGAACCTGGCGTCCATCTTGGCCAGGGCGTCGTTGGGCCATTGGCGGATCGGTCGCAGCGGATGGTCGGTCGGCAGAAAGTTCTCAAGCCTGATCGTGGTGAACAGCGACTCGTTGTACCCGTCTGCTCCTCGCATGCTGCGATCAATCCTGGCTTGACGACGCACCGATGGTCGGCGACGACCGAGGTCGATAGGTAATTCAACGACCCGTTAGTGTGGTGCGTCGACCGGTTGAATCCGCCGCCCGAAGCGGCCATTGAACTGGGTCACGCCAGCGTGAGCGTTGGAATACGGATATGTCGCAGGTAAGGCGCCTGGCGTCGAACCTGCTGAGCTGAGCATCCTGGCGGCGGTTTCCCTGCCTCAATCGCGCCGAAGCGCACCGAAGAGACCAACTGCTCGATAACTGTCGATCATCGAGTCATACAAAGCGATATCGGATCGGCTTCGCGCCACAAGTTGCGCTCCGGCGACTGCCGCGAAGATCGCGCGCGCGCGGGCTTCGCTCTCTGATTCAGGCACCACCTCGGCAGCCACCAGCATCTTGCGTAGCCACGCGATGTTGACATCGGCGAACGCCTGCACCTCCGTCTTCACGACATCGGGAAGGTCGTCATATTCAGCGGCCATGAAGCTGCAAAGGCACAAACGGTTGCCGTTCGCCAACGACTTGCGGAACTCATTCGGGTAGTTGTGCAGGCTGCGCTTCGCATCGACATCAGCTGCCATGACATCCAGCGACTTGGCGCTGTCTTCCCAGTAGCGGCGCGCGACTGCGGCACCGAGGTCCGCTTTGGTCGGGAAATGGTAGTGAATGCTTGAACTCTTGATACCGACGTCGGCAGCCAGGTCGCGGAAGTTCAGTCCGCTGTAGCCATGCAACTGGGCAGTCTTCTTGGCTGCTGCAAGGATGGATTCAAAAGAGTTGATCGCCACGGTCGTCCTTATCGGCTGTCCTAGGCACGTCGAGTTGCTCACGTGCGGAACACCATTGTAGATCTTTCTATCAACTGATAGATAGTTGTTGACCTGACCCGACGTACAACCTACCATCAGGTCTCTACCAACTGATAGATAGACAAACATGACTTCCGAACTGATCCGCTACGACGCCACAAAGCTCGCTGAACTCATCCGCACTCGCAAGGTATCTTCCGTTGAATTGGTCCAGGCGCATTTGGACCGCATCAGCGCTGTCGACCCGAAGGTCAATGCCATCGTCACAGTCGCTGACAACGCACTCCTGGCCGCGAGGCAGGCGGATGACGCCATCGCCGCAGGCCAGGATCTCGGCCCGCTGCACGGCGTTCCTTTCACCGCGAAAGACTCCATCGACACCGCTGGTGTGGCGACCCAGCGCGGTTCGCCCATCTTCAAGGGGCGCATCCCGCAGGCCGACGCGGTCAGCGTTGCGCGCATGAAGAAGGCCGGAGGCATCCTGCTGGCCAAGACCAACCTGCCCGAGTTCTCCTATTGGATCGAAAGCGACAATTTGCTGAGTGGCCGTTCAAACAACCCCTGGGACCTGACCAGAACGCCGGGCGGCTCCAGCGGCGGCGAATCCGCGGCCATTGCCGCGGGCATGTCACCGCTCGGCCTTGGCACCGATCTGGCGATCTCCGTGCGCGGTCCGGCAGCGCAAACCGGCATTTCGTCCATCAAAGCAACGCACGGGCGGGTGCCGATGACCGGTATCTGGCCACGCGCGCCGCGACGCTTCTGGCATGTGGGCCCCATGGCTCGCAGCATCCGCGACCTGGCCGTCGCGTTCTCCCAGTTGAGCGGACCCGACGGCCAGGACGCGTTTTCATCCAGCGCCGCACTCGTCGACGCCGGTATCGGCCGTCAGCCGCACCGACAACTGCGGGTGGGCTGGATGACCGGGCCTGGCTTTGGTCCGGTGGATGCTGAAGTGCGTGCGACCGTGGCGTCGGCGGCCGACGCGCTGAAGGGACTTGGACTTCATGTGGAGGAAGTGGGCATCCCGGTACTCGAGCGGGACTTCGCACTGGATGTTTTCAACCGTCTGCACGTCATGGAGATGAAGCCTGCCTTCCGGGAAGCGACTCAGGGACGCCAGCCTGAGGAACTCTACAAGATGGCCAAGACGATGCTGGGCCTGCCGGATACGTCGATGAATGACTACATCGACGCCGAGCAGGCTGCGGAACGTCTTCGAGACGGCTATGCCGAGTATTTCGAGAAGTTCGACGTCCTTCTGACCCATGTGCTCCCGATCCCCGCCCACAAACACGGGGTTTCGGAGTTCGTCATCGACGGGCAGAAGGTGGATGCCACCTACCTCCAGGGCGCAACCGTCCCGCTGAACGTGACGGGCTTGCCGGGTATCTCGATGCGGTTCGGAACGAGCAGGGAAAGCATGCCGATCAATGTTCAGTTGGTCGGAAGCTGGATGGCCGAATCGACGATCCTTCATGTTGCATCGCTGCTGGAGAGCGTGAGCACGGTCAAGGACATGCACCCGTCACTTTGATGGGGAGGCCAAGGGGCATAGCAATGGCCACTCCTGGCCGCTAGCACTCCGCCAAGTGAGTGCTGGCGGTGATGGTGCAGTCGGCCCGCAACCCCGAGGGACTGCCGCTGCAGGTGTTCGATCAGATCCGCATCGGCGTGGCGAGTGACCGCTCGCGGTTCCACGAAGACCTGGCCGTACCCTTCTACGGCGCCAATCGGCCCGGCGCAAAGGTGTCACAGGGCGACGCTGGACCAGTTCTAGTTGTGGCGCATGCAAAGCGGCCAGAAGAACGCCTCCGAGTGCGTCAAGGCGTTCTCGGAAACCGACTTCACCGAAGACCTGAAGAAGATCGACGTGCCCACGCTGCTGATGCACGGCGAGGACGACCAGATCGTGCCGATCGCCGACTCGGCCCGCAGATCCGAGCACTTGATCCGCGGCGCCCGTACTCTGTATTACCCCGGCGCGCCGCACGGCCTCACGGCTACAATGCAGGATCAGGTGAACGCCGACCTGCTGGACTTTCTGCGCAGCTGACGTCGCCCATCGTCAGACACAGGCCCCCCACACCATGCCGAAACTGCTGCTGCAGACCACCATCGAAACCGAGCCGGACGATTGGAGCATCCAACGCTTCAGTGTCCTGCAGGCTTTTCTCGCCGGGCTGCAGCAGGGCGAAGGCCAGCCGGCCTTCGAAGTGGTGGCGCGGGACCGCGCGCCGCGCGGCCGACCCGATCCGGTACTGGCCAATCTGGCCGAATCCGACATCGACCAGCTGTGGCTGTTCGCCGTGGACGTGGGCGACGGCCTCACCCCCGAGGATTGCGCCGGCATCAACGCGTTCCGCCGCCGCGGTGGCGCACTGATGATCACCCGCGACCACATGGACCTCGGCAGCTCCATATGCTCGTTGGGTGGCGTGGGCGCCGCCCACCACTTTCACACCCGCAACCGCGAGCCCGACCCGGCCCGCCACTGCGTGGACAACCCCGACTCCCCCGGCATCCTGTGGCCCAACTACCACTCCGGCGCCAACGGTGACTACCAGCGCGTGAGCGCCGTCGGCAGCATCCACCCCGTGATGCTGGACCGGCACTCGCCCACCGGCGTCATCCAGTATCTGCCGGCCCACCCGCACGAAGGCGCCGTGAGCGCCCCGCCCGGTGACGGCAGCAGCCGCGTGGTGATGCAGGGAACGAGCTCGCTGACCGGTCGGCACTTCAACATCGCGGTGGCCTTCGAGCGCAGCGCGCAGGGCGGCCGCGCCATCGCGCAGTCCACGTTCCACCACTTCAACGACTACAACTGGGACCTTGCCGCCGGTTGCCCCAGCTTCGTGGCGGATCCGCCTGGCGACGGGCTCGCCCGCTTTCCCGAGGCGCTGCGCTCCACGCATCAGTACATACGCAACCTGGCGTTCTGGTTGGCGGGTTAGGGGGAGATCCAACCGAGCACGCCGCGTAAGCAGGCCCCGCAGGCCGCGGCAAACAATTGCTCACGGTTGGTGCCGCCCGGCACCGCTCAGTCCTCGTCGGACCTCATTCATTAGAAGATGATTCGCCTGAATGTCAGATTCACGCGCGGTCCGCACGGCTGCGTCTGCTTGTCAATGCCGTGCCTCCAGAACTCCTGGGTTTTGCCCTTCATCACTATGAGGCTTCCAGATGGAAGGTCGAAACGCACTGTTTTGAGATCCCTCCTGGTCTTATGCTTCAGGACGAACGTTCGCGTCGCCCCGAAGCTAAGAGAAGCAATGATCGGCATCGGCCCCAACTCACGCTCGTCGTCGCTGTGGAACCCCATGCTGTCTCGATGATCCCGGTAGTAGTTCAACAGGACGCTGTTGAAAACTTCACCGGCAAGCCGTTCGACTAACAGTCGCAACTCGGTGAGTGTCGGCGTCCATGGCAGCGGGTCCAAGCTGATACCTGAGTACGAATAGTGGCGACCGGGGTCGCCGTACCAAGCGATCAGCCGCGGCTGCAAGTGCCTCTTGCCCCAGATCGTCACCGACTCATGACGCCATGGTGTGTCTACAATCAGCTCACGCAACAGATCGTCGCGATTTCGCCCCAGGTGAATCGAAGGCGCGAAGCTGACGTCCGCACCCTCGATTTTGAATTGCTCCAGCTCCGCGGTATCGTCGAACAGGTACGGTGTCACGTCTCTTTCCGAAGAATTCTATAGCTCAATAAGCTCTTGAGCTTCGGGTTCTCGCCGAACTTGTCTTTGTACATGGCTAGTTCGGAAGCCTGCTCAGATGAACTGGGTGTCAACTGAGTGTTTGTGCTGCCCTTCAAAAGCTCAAGACCGGCCGCATTCCAATGCTGGTCAAAATAGTTGTTGAACACTTCCGTGCCGTTGTCGTCGTAAAGAAAGAGAGCACCCGGCTTCGCTTCCTCGAACAACGTTGCCCAAAATTTTCCCACCACACCCTCGTCGAGTGCGTAAACCTCGCTGACGAAGTAGCTGAGAGTAAATAGATCAGCTTCGAGGAACTTTCTCTGCGACGCCCACGAATCTGGCTCGGTAACGTCGAGCGGTTGGAAGTTCACGTTCAAGTTGATTCTGGACAGATCTAGCTTGTCATCGAGTTCAGTCCACGTATCAGCCCACGCCTGCTCTTTGTCGAGCAAGTAGCAAACGACTTTGGCTACTGGCTCTTCGCTGGAGTAGTCAGAGAGGTACTTCAGAACGGCGAGGATATCGCTGCCAGGTCCACCGCCGATGCATGTGACGCGCGCTGTCTTGTCTTTGAACACCGCTCCTAGCTCTTCTCGAACGATCCTCAGAAGCTGGACTATGTAGTCGCCATGCGAGGCGACATACTTGTAGACGTACGCGAAACGAGTGGCCGGATCCTTGTAGTTAAGTGGATTGCGCCCATTGTTTGAGAGATCTTTGTAGCTGGTCGTGAGGTAACTGAAGCGACTGACAATCTCGTTGTCCACCCCTTTTCCGTATTTGTGCGACGCCTCTTCATATAGTGCATCGAGCGCAACCTTCACTAACTGGAACAACGTCATCGTGCGCACTCCAAGGGGATGGGCCGGCTCTATGTTCCGACGTCGGTCAGCGATTCTAGTCACACTCAGAACGGAATCTCATTGTTATCCTCTGCTGCTTTCGCCTGAGCCACCTCTGCATCTGCAGCAGCCTTTAGCGTTTCGACTGCGGCTCGGACTGCTGGCGCTTGACACTGCGATGGCTCGATGCGCTGTATGAAGTGGGTGTCATGCTGAAGCAGTATGTCAGCTACGCGCTGCGCCAATTCCGGCTCTTTGACACTTGTGATCATTCTCTTGCATGTCTCCATCGCAGCGAAACGGTTCTGCCGTACCGAAGCAATGATTGCCACACGCAGAGCTTCCGCCTTGTCAGTGGCCGATGTATCCGGTGCGTCGAACAACACGGTCATGTTCTTGGCGACGTTCTCGGCGAAGCTCCATGCATATGTCGCAGCCTCCGCCATGCCACGGTAGACGGCGATGAACTTCGCTAGGTGCTGCTGCACAGCTGCTTGGCCAACGACGGAAAAGGCCTCTTCTGGTAGTTCCAAGCAGACCTGATGCTGGTCAACTGCGGCCAAGACCGCCAGTTCCTCCACGAACCGACCGACTTCTTCAGGCAGATACTGCTGAGATGTGCGGAGGCGATCTAAGATCGACCGAAGCAGGCCGTAGACTTTGCCAGGGCCCACAGCGCGGCCTAGCAGCACATCAAACGCTGATGTCAGGCTCTGTTTCAGCGACGCCAGTGTCTGGTACCTGCTCGCCTTGTTGATGGCACAGCAGCGCTCGAAGATTGGGAACAGTTGCGGCGGTAGGCCATCCGCCACGAGATACATCGGATCGCGTCCGGACAGAATTGCGTAGAACGACTTGCCGAGCATGAAAATATCGGTGGCAGCGTCAGCGTCCTTGAAACCTCCGCTGATGTACTCAGGGGGAAGATACCCCGGCGTACCAGCCCATTGAGAACTTCGCGTGAATGCGGTTGCCGATTCCTTGTCGGAGCAAAGCCCTAAGTCCGAAACCACCATCGTTCTGTCGCTCAGCAGAAAGTTCTGCGGCTTGATGTCGCGATGGAATACGTTTTTGTCATGCAGCTGCGCAATGCAGTCAATCATCCTGTAGAAGATTTGCTCAATCTGGCCGAGATCCCCTCGGACTGCGGCAGCGGCTGCCATGAGATCGCCTTGCTCGTAGTGCGGCATGACGAAGTATGGCGGGTCATTGTCTAGGTTCGCGTCCAAGATCGGCATCACGTACGCGTTCCCGTTGAAGTCCTGCATCACGCGGACCTCACGACGGAACCGCGCGATCATCTCGGGATCGGCAAGCTTGCAGAGTTTCAGCACCAGAACGGGTTCCGTCGTCCCTTTCACGGTCACAAACAACAGCGTTCCCATCCCGCCAGCGTTGCTGCACGGTCCCCGATTCTCGTACTTGTCTCCGATAGACGATTCCTTCGTGGTCATTTATGCATCTCCGCCGCCGATACTACGATTTGTGCTGCGCAGCTTTCCTGCGATACCAGACGCCCTCAGATCCGTTCGAACCCTCTGACGCGCACCAAGAGTCCAGCGTGCCTTGTGAGGATCTCAACTGGCCGAGTCGAGTATTACACCAAACGTGCTCACAGGAGCTGGGTGTTTCTATCTCGGCCTACGCTGCAAAAGCAAGCCTCTATCATGACGATGCGCGCGTTCATGTGCCGCATCCGCCCGAACAATCTTCGCGGGCACAAGGTGCTCAGCAAGGACGACCAGCCTTACTTGTCTATGTTGCGAAGACCACACTGATGAAGTATCGGCTCGTCATGGTGTAACGGTGCCACCTCTTACGTGTGCTGCACGCCCGACCAGCCCTGCGGAAGACTGCCGTATACGGATGCCGTCAGCACTTTTGTGGGTGCATGCCCGACCGTCACGTAGATTAGACAGGTAGCCCCGGACGACATCACGTATCCACTGGCCGGAATTGTTTCAACCTGCCGATCAGCCCGGTATCGCAAGCATCGACAGCAACCTCCTGCCTCACCCACCCCGCATTGTTCCCCCCCCCTCACCACGGCATCGCCCCGCACCTATCTTCCGCCACGCCCCCGCCGTTTCTACGATGGCCGCATTCATCCCCACCACACAAGGGTTCCCATGCGCCATCCATTCCGCTCCCGTTCCGCCGGCCGCATCACGCTGGCCCTCGCCCTGCCCACTCTGTTGTTTGCGGCCCCCAGTCATGCGGAGACCATTCCGCCCGATGCCATTGTCACGCCGCTGTACACGCAGGCGCTGCCCGACATGCCGGGCAAAGAGGTTCTGATGTTGAAGGTGACGTACCCGCCCGGCGCCGCCGACCCAGTGCATCGCCACGACGCGCACGCCTTTGTCTACGTGCTGGACGGCGAGATCGTGATGGGTGTGCGCGGTGGGCAGGAGGTGCGCTTGAAGCCCGGCCGGACCTTCTACGACGGGCCGAACGACGTGCACACGGTGGGCCGCAATGCCAGCAAGACCAAGCCCGCGACCTTCATCGTGATGCTGCTCAAGCAGCAGGGTGTGCAGCCGGTGCTACCGGCGCGCTGACCGGCCCGCGAGGGGTGTCTACGGAAAACATCGTGAACTTTCCAACAGATGAAGGCCCGATTGCGTGGGCCACACCGGTCGGGCGACTGGCAACTGGACACCGCTCATCACGCGGGGTTGACGGGAGCGGGTCACGGCGGAAGGCCGTGTAGCTGCATCGTAGGTAGCTGGAGAAAGCGGCAGTAGATCTGCGGCAGAACTCACCATGGTGCCCGATGCGCACCAATTTGCCGCCCGCGGAGTCTTGAGGTCCCCGGGTCAGCCGGTCGTGGTCATCGTTGCCACTTCGCGGGCGATCTGCTTTCCCGCCGCAATCTCGGCGAGTCGCAGGTCATAAGCCGTCTGCAGGTTGAGCCAGAACTGGGGCGTGGTATCGAAGTACCGCGCGAGCCGTAAAGCAGTGCCGGCGCTGATACCACGGCGCTCGCGGACGATGTCGTTCACCCGAGGGGCCGTACGTTCAGCGCCCTGGCCAATGCGTTTGCGCTCATGCCCAGTTCGGCGAAATAGTCCTCTCGCAGGACCTCGCCCGGATGTACGGGCCGCATTCCGTTTTTGCTCATTGCCGCACTCCCGGTCAGTAGTAGTCCTTCGATCAATGCGACGTCACTCTCTGTTTTGGCGTAGGACCGCGCCCGACAGCGGGGAGACAGCGGTCCTGAGTATCTTCTCGGAATCCCATTCCGAGCACTCGACAATGGCCAATGTCGGCAGCCCTTCGTCCGTCCCGCGATGTCCGGGCATTCTCGCGCTGTTCCTGGCGTCGCTGCTGGTCGCCTGCAGCCCGTTGCCTCCGCTGGAAGGGCGTCCCGTTTCCACGCATTTGCAAGACACCGCCGATACGCAACTGGGCAAGGTGTTGAAAGGCCCCATCACGGAGCATCCCGGCTTGTCCGGCGTGTATGCGGTCGGCGATGGACGGCAGGCCTTCGCGGCGCGTGCGCTGCTGGCGGATGCGGCGGAGCGCTCGCTCGATGTGCAGAACTACATCTGGCACAACGACATGTCCGGCACGCTGATGTTCCAGGCGCTGCTGCGTGCGGCCGAGCGCGGCGTTCGCGTCCGGCTGCTGCTCGACGACAACAACACGTCGGGGCTGGATCCGACGCTGGCCGCGCTCGACGCGCATCCGAACATCGAAGTCCGGCTGTTCAATCCGTTCATGCAGCGCCGATGGCGATTGCTCGGTTACGCCACCGACTTCTCGCGATTGAACCGCCGCATGCACAACAAGTCGTTCACGGCGGACAACCAGGCCACGATCGTGGGGGGCCGCAATGTCGGTGACGAGTACTTCGGCGCCGGCCAGGAGAAGCTGTTTCTCGATCTCGATGTCATCGCCGTCGGTCCGGTAGTGGGAGAAGTCTCGAAGGATTTCGATCGCTACTGGGCCAGTGAATCGGCATATCCGGTGGATCGGATCGTGCCGCCGCCGAACGCCGCGGGCATTCAGGCGCTGCGCGATCGCGCTACGCAGTACATGACCGATCCGGCGGCACGACCCTACGTCTCGGCGCTGAAGGGCACACGGTTGGTCCGGCAGTTGTTGTCCGCCGATCTGCCGTTCGAGTGGGTCAAGGTGCGGATGGTCAGCGACGATCCGGCCAAGGGGTTGGGCAAGGCGCCGCCGCACCGGATGATCACGCAGCAACTGGTGGATGTTCTGGGCGCGCCGGAACAGGAACTCGAACTGGTTTCACCGTATCTGGTACCGACGATCGGCGGCGTCAACGCGTTCACCGACCTGTCGCTGAGCGGTGTGAAGATCACGGTGCTGACCAATTCGCTCGCCGCCACCGACGTCGCGGCCGTGCACGCCGGCTATGCCAAGCGCCGGCGCGCGCTGCTCGAAGCCGGCGTCACGCTGTACGAGATGAAACCCGGC
>JAHCKV010000680.1 GCA_026125595.1 Burkholderiales bacterium
CGTGCCGGAACGTCTGTGCTCTAATCCGCGCCTTCTTCGGCGGGCGGTTAGCTCAGCGGTAGAGCACTGCCGTCACACGGCAGGGGTCACTGGTTCGATCCCAGTACCGCCCACCACCGATGCGAACCGCGTCAGCCAGCCGTTCAAGCGCGCGGCAACGCAGCTGCAGACCCGCGATCCCCTATTGTGCCGGCGCACCTCACCGGCCGTCGCCCAGTGTAGCCAGCAACGCCGCGATCGCCGGCAGGTCCAGCACGAAATCCGCCGGCCCCAACTCCAGCGCAGCCATCGGCATCGTCGCCGCAACGGCACTCTCCGGCTGCTGCACGACGGTGATGCCTCCGGCACGCCGGACCGCATCGAGCCCCTCGGCGCCGTCGCGGTTCGCGCCGGTCAGCACGATGCCCATCAGACGCTCGCGATAGATGTCGGCGGCCGACTCGAACAACACGTCGATCGACGGTCGCGAGAAATGGACCAGCTCATCGACCGACAACGCCAGCGTCCGGCCTTCTTCGACCAGCAGGTGGTAGTCCGGTGGCGCCACGTAGACTGCTCCCGCCTGCGCGGGCGCCTTGTCTTCGGCCTCCCAGACCGGTCGTGCACAGCGCGGCTGGAAGATGTCAACCAGCAGACTGGACCGCTCCCGCGGCAGGTGCTGCACGATGAGCACGGTCGCCCGCAGCGTGGACGGCAACGCGGCCAGCAACAGCAGCAACGCTTCCACGCCACCCGCCGAAGCGCCGACGACGACGGCATCGATCCGCTGTGCGAGCGGCACGGCCCCGGTCACTCCGGTCCCCTCTTGCGAAAGATACGGTCCTCGCGGACCACTTCATCGAACTCGTGGGCATGGGCGGAGAAACGCAGCGACTCCTTCGATCCGATCCCGAGAAACCCGCGCCGGCACAATGCTTCGTGGAACAGGCCGACCGCCCGATCCTGCAGCGCGCGGTCGAAATAGATCAGCACGTTGCGGCACGACACCAGTTGCACTTCGGCGAACACCGAGTCCGACGCGAGACTGTGGTCGGAGAACACGATGTGCTTTTTCAGGTTCTTGTCGAACACCGCCGCGCCGTATCCCGCCGTGTAGTAGTCGGACAACGACGTGCGGGCACCGGAGCGGCGATGGTTCTCGGTGAAGCCCGCGATGCGTTCGAGATCGAACACGCCCGCCTCGGCTTTCTGCAAGGCGCGACTGTTGATGTCCGTCGCATAGAAGAGCGTGCGTTCCAGCAGGCCTTCCTCGTGCAGCAGGATCGCCAGCGAGTAGACCTCTTCGCCGGAACTGCAGCCCGGCACCCAGACCTTGAGCGACGGATAGGTCCGCAGCAGCGGTACCACCTTCTCGCGCAGCGATCGGAAATAGCTGGGATCGCGGAACATCTCGCTCACCTGCACGGTCAGGAAATCCATCAGCGCCGGGAACAGCTGCGGCTCGTGCAGGATTCGTTCGAGCAGGCCCGACAACGTCGCGCAGTCGAAGCGCGCCATGGCCGCGGTGAGCCTGCGCTTCAGCGATGCGCGCGCGTACCCGCTGAAGTCGTAGTGATACTTCAGATAGACGGCTTCGATCAGCAGCCGCAGCTCGATGTCGAAGTCCGGCATCGTTCCGGCCACGCGCGACCGTCTCACTTCGGCATCCAGACCCGAACCAGCGACAGCAGTTTGTCGACGTCGAGCGGCTTCGCGATGTAGTCGTTGGCGCCAGCCGCGAAGCATTTCTCCTGATCGCCGCGCATCGCACGGGCGGTCAGCGCGATGATCGGCAGCTTCTTCCATTCGGCGCGCTTGCGGATCTCGCGCATCGCGGTCAGGCCGTCCATCTCGGGCATCATGATGTCCATCAACACCAGATCGATCGGC
>JAHCKV010000681.1 GCA_026125595.1 Burkholderiales bacterium
CTCGGATTGGTGATGGTCTATTCGGCGTCGATCGCGATTGCCGAAGGCGGCAGGCTGAGCGCGTATCAGCCCTACTACTATCTCGTTCGGCATGCGGCATTTCTCGCCGTGAGCTTCGTGCTCGCGGGCATCGTCTTCCAGGTGCCGATGCGGTTGTGGCAGCAGCTCGCGCCGTACCTGTTCATGTTCGCCGCGTTCCTGCTCGTCGTTGTGCTGATTCCCGGCGTCGGCCGAGAAGTGAACGGCAGTCAGCGGTGGCTGCGCTTCTTCGGCATCGGCTTCCAGCCGTCGGAACTGGTCAAGCTTTGCACCGCGCTCTACGCCGCCGACTACACCGTGCGCAAGGCCGCGTTCATGGGCAGTCTGCGCAAGGGCTTCCTGCCGATGCTGGGGGTGATGTTCTTCGTCGGCACGCTGCTGCTGATGGAACCGGACCTCGGCGCCTTCGCGGTCATCACGGCCATCGCCATGGGCGTGCTGTTCCTCGGTGGCATGAACTGGCGATTGTTCGCCGGTCTCATCGTGATGCTGCTGATGGGTTTCCTGGTACTGATCTGGACTTCGCCCTACCGGCTGCAGCGGGTCGCGGGCTTTCTCGATCCGTGGGCCGACCCCTATGGCAAGGGCTACCAGTTGTCGCATGCACTGATCGCATTCGGGCGCGGCGAATGGTTCGGCGTCGGCCTCGGCGCGAGCGTGGAGAAATTGTTCTATCTGCCGGAAGCGCACACCGATTTCCTGCTTGCCGTGATCGCGGAGGAACTCGGATTCGTCGGTGTCGTCGTCGTGCTGTTGCTGTTCGGTTGGCTGGTGGTCCGATCTTTCGCGATCGGCGCGCAGGCGGCGCGGCTCGAGCGCTACTACTCCGCGCTCGTCGCACAAGGTATCGGGTTGTGGATCGGCGCACAGGCGCTGATCAACATCGGCGTCAACATGGGCGTGCTGCCGACCAAGGGCCTGACGCTTCCCCTGCTGTCGTTCGGCGGCAGCGGCATCGTCGCCAATCTCGCCGCGCTCGCGATCCTGCTGCGGGTCGACTTCGAGAACCGCGAATTGATGCGGGGGAGGAGCGTATGAGCCACCTGGCGAGGGGCCCCGCTCCAGCGGGGATCGACAGTCAGGCGATGACGCTCGGGCGCCGACACGATGAATCGAGGCAGGATTCGCTGGGGAATCGTCGGCGCCGTATGAGCCACCTGGCGAGGGGATCGACGCAGCGGGAAGGAGAAATCCGATGAGCACCCGCACGATCCTCGTGATGGCGGGCGGCACCGGCGGCCACATCATGCCGGCGCTCGCGGTGGCCGACCACCTGCGCGATCGCGGCTGGCGTGTCGTATGGCTTGGCGGTCGCGTCGGCATGGAGGCCGATCTCGTGCCGAAGCGCGGTTATCCGATCGAGTACATCCGGTTCGGCGGATTGCGCGGCAAGGGCCTCCTGCGCAAGGTGATGTTGCCGGTCAATCTGCTGGTCGCGTTCGGCCAGTGCGCACGCGTGATCTTCCGTATCCGGCCCGACGTCGTGCTCGGAATGGGCGGCTACATCTCGTTTCCGGGCGGCATGATGGCGGCGTTGCTGCGCCGGCCGCTCGTGCTGCACGAGCAGAACGCCATCGCGGGTCTCGCGAATCGGGTGCTGGCTCGCATCGCCGATCGCGTGATGACCGGTTTTCCGCAAGTGCTGGCCGGTGCGCAATGGACCGGCAATCCGGTGCGTGCCGACATCGCCGCGCTGCCGGAGCCCGATGCACGATTCGCCGGACGCGACGGTCCGCTGCGATTGCTGGTGGTCGGTGGCAGTCTGGGTGCGCAGGCGCTCAACGACACCGTACCGCGCGCGCTGGCGCTGCTCGGAACGGAGCGGCCGA
>JAHCKV010000682.1 GCA_026125595.1 Burkholderiales bacterium
GTCGTCGACGATGATGAAGGGGTCGTAGATGTGCTTGGCCTCCAGATGGGTCTCGTGGATGGCCAGCACGTGGCCGAACTGGCGCAGCAGGTTGAGCAGCCGCGGACAGTTGCGGTACAGGGGCTGGACATCGTGCAGCACCAGCTTCAGTTCGTTGCGCCGGCTGGCCAGGCAGAACTCCCGCAGCGTGCCGGCCCGGGCATCCTGATTCCACTCGCTGCCCAGGGTGTTGGCGAAGACCATGATCTGCCGCCGGGCCAGGGGCAGGACCTGATCCACGGCCGCCTCCAGGCCGGCCCGGCTGTCGATCTTCAACTGCTGCGGTTCGGACGCGGGTGGCAGGCTGCTCATGGGGTGGCTCCTTCCGGCGCGGCCGGCTCCAGGTATCCGTGGGAATGCCATTCGTGCAGCAGATGCAGAAGCGGCGCTTCCGGCCGGATGGGGTCGAGCCGACGGCGATCCGCCAGCGCGCGCAACAGCGCCGGGACGCCGCGGGGAAACCGTGCGGCGTCTCCGTTCAGGTATACGGCCCGACTGCCGTGGAGCATGAGGCTTTTCCGATTCAATTCGATGCCGCCCCGTGCCAGCGCTGTGGCGAAGACGCTCGGGCGCATCGGCGCCTGCGGCGCGAAAAAGACGTGTGATTTCGGTTCGGTCAGGTAACGCCCGAGGAAGTCTTCCACGTCGCGCGTTCCCCAGCGGACCTGGTCCAGTGCCGCACCCGTGGCGCGGATCAGGTCGGTCCCGATGCGGCCAGGGGATCGGGACGGACGCAGATCCGGATCTGCATACAGGCCTTCCAGATCGAGACGCTCGGCCAGATCCATGAAGAACTGCGACGCCAGTTCCCGCAGTGCCGGGGCGCGGAATCCGATCGAGTAGGTGGTGCAGGCTTCCAGTGCGACGCCGTCGTGAGCGTAGCGGGGCGGCAGATACAGCATGTCGCCAGGGCCGAGAATCGAGGTTTCTTCCGGTTCGAAGCGGCGTAGCAGCTTGAGCGGGGCACCCGGGATCAGATCGAGATCCCGCTGCCGGCTCGTGCGCCAGCGGCGGCGGCCGAAACCCTGCAGCAGGAACACATCGTACGAATCGAAATGCGGACCGACGCCACCGCCCGGTGCCGCATAGCTCACCATCAGATCGTCCAGACGGGCGTGCGGAATGAAATCGAAGCGGGCCAGCAGCGCAGCGCCTGCCGCCACATGCAGGTTCACACCCTGCACCAGCAGCGTCCAGTTGCGCGCGGGCAGATCGCGGAAATCGGTCCGGCGAAACGGGCCGTGCCGCAGTTCCCAGCGACGACCGGACCGGACCACGAGGCGGGATTCGACGTCGTCGCGTCCTGCGAGCTGGAAGAGCGCATCGCGATCGAGGAACCCGTCGAACGCCGGAATCGCATTGCGGGCCAACAGCGCTTTCTTTTGCCAATGCCGCGCGAGAAACGCGCGCGGCGTCAGGCCGCCGAGCAAGGTTCGAGTCATCTTGAAATTATAGATTCGGCGCCGTGGCGAGGAATGTCGTGCGGTGGATTGCGTGGCGGAAAATTCCGCTAGAATCGCCCGGACCTGTTGTCGGAGCGTTGCTGCATGCTCAAGGTAGGGGACCTCGCGCCGGACTTCGATCTGCCCGATGCCGAGATGGAAATGGTGACGCTCGGATCATTCCGCGGCAAACATCATGTCGTTCTCTACTTCTATCCGAAGGACGACTCGCCCGGCTGCACGCTCGAAGCTATCGATTTCAGCGAGCGCGACGATCAGTTTCGTCGCCTCGGTGCGGTGGTCGTCGGGGTCAGCATGGACGATTGTCTGTCTCACGGAGCGTTCCAGGACAAGCACGGCCTGTCGGTGCAATTGCTGG
>JAHCKV010000683.1 GCA_026125595.1 Burkholderiales bacterium
CGACTACGGCGACGACCACGTGCGGTTCGCCCTGATCGAGAACAGCGAGCGTATCCGGCAGGCCGTGCGTGGCATCAAGCAGATGTTCCGCGACGATGGCGTCGTCATGGCGCCAGTGACTGCCCCGGCGCTGGCGCGGGCGGAATGACGGTCATCCGGGTCGCGGGGCCGGACCGGCGGATCCACGAACCCGGCTGGCTCGCACGGGCGGAAGAGGTGCATCGACAACTGCGGCCGCAGCTCGAAGCGGACTATGCGGCGCAAATCGCCCGCATCGTCGCCGAAGGTGGCGAGATGGCAGTCTTGACGGTGGATGAATCCGTGGTCGCGGTCGCCGTCTTCCGCAGCTTTTCCAACACATTCGATGGCCAGCGGTTCTACGTCGACGATCTCGTGACCGACGCATCGCGTCGGTCGACCGGCGCCGGCCGCCGGATGATCGAGTGGCTCGAGATCGAGGCGCGATCGCGCGGTTGCACCGGCATCACGCTGGAATCCGGCGTGCAGCGCGGCCAGGCCCATCGATTCTATTTTCGCGAAGGCTTCACCATCGCTTCGTACAGTTTCAGGAAACCACTGGCATGAAACCCGTCTATGTAGGCCTGCTCGGCATCGGCACGGTCGGTGGCGGCACCTTCCGGGTGCTGCTGCGCAATCAGGAAGAGATCACGCGCCGTGCCGGTCGCGACATCGTGATTCATCGCGTCGCCGACCGCGACGAACAACGGGCCCGTGATCTGGTGGGCCCAGAGGTCGAAGTCTCGGGCGATGCGTTGGCGGTGGTGCGCGATCCCGAGATCGACATCGTCGTCGAACTGATCGGCGGCACCACCGTCGCGAAGGACCTGATTCTCGCGGCGATCGAGTCCGGCAAGCATGTCGTGACGGCGAACAAGGCATTGCTCGCCAAACACGGCAACCAGATCTTCGCGGCGGCCCGCGCCAAGGGCGTGATGGTGGCGTTCGAAGCCGCGGTGGCCGGTGGCATACCGATCATCAAGGCGCTGCGCGAAGGCCTGACGGCCAACCGCATCGAGTGGATCGCCGGCATCATCAACGGCACCAGCAATTTCATCCTGTCCGAGATGCGCGACAAGGGACTCGCGTTCGACACCGTGCTGGCCGAAGCGCAGCGGCTGGGTTACGCCGAGACCGATCCGACCTTCGACATCGAGGGGATCGACGCCGCCCACAAGCTGACGATCATGGCCGCCATCGGCTTCGGCATCCCGATGCAGTTCGAGCATGCCTATACCGAAGGCATTTCCACGCTGACGGCCCAGGACATCCGATACGCGGAGCAACTCGGGTACCGGATCAAGCTGCTCGGCATCACCCGTCGCGCTGCCGCCGGTATCGAACTGCGTGTGCATCCGACCTTGATCCCGGCGCGACGCCTGATCGCGAACGTCGAAGGCGTCATGAACGCGGTGCTGGTCAAGGGCGATGCGGTGGGCGCCACGCTGTACTACGGCGCCGGCGCCGGCGCGGAACCGACGGCTTCCGCCGTCGTCGCGGACCTCGTCGACGTGACCCGCATGCTGACGTCGGATCCGGAGAACCGGGTGCCGCATCTGGCCTGCCAGCCCGATCAACTGGCCGACACGCCGATCCTGCCGATGGAAGAGGTGCAAACCTCGTACTATCTGCGCCTGCGGGTGCTGGACCGGCCGGGCGTGCTGGCCGACATCACGCGCATCCTGGCGGACATGTCGATCTCCATCGACGCCATGGTGCAGAAGGAGCCGGGGGAGGGCGAGGAGCAGGTGGACATCGTGCTGCTGAGCCACGTCACGGTGGAGAAGCAGGTGAACGCCGCCCTGGCCCGGATCGAGGCCCTGCCCACGGTGAC
>JAHCKV010000684.1 GCA_026125595.1 Burkholderiales bacterium
CGATCGGCAGCAATGGGTTCGCGTTGCTGGCCCCCCGAGTCTGGGTAAACGAGTCATCCAGTATGAATGGCACTCGACCGACGCGAAGACTGGAAATATCGGTGTAGTTGGTGCTTGCCAAATCCGGAATGGTGGCGGCAGAAAGTGAAGCAGCCCATGGCAAGCGGCCATTCGGATCAGCGGGAGCGACGTTACGGAAAGTGGCTAGGCATTGAGAGACAGAGCGCGCGAATCCTCGTAGATTGGCGCGAAACTCGTCGCGCTTTGCGAGGGCATTGAATATCTCGTTCGATGTGATCGTGATGAACTGATCGTTGATTACCCTCGAGCCCGGCGTGCCCGCCAGGAAGTTCGCGTTGCCGTTGGTTGTCATCGTGGCGTTGACGTCTTCCAGGTAGTTCGCGATCACCCGGTTGCCGGGACATTGTGGGGTATTGGCGTCGGCGGTTCGGGTCTGGTTGAGGAGCGGAGGGCCCGGCGCGATGACTACCGCGACGACGCGATCCACGTCATCGGCAACATTGGGGGGGGTAGGCCCGTTCGGAATCTGAATATGGAATCGACCGACCGAGTCCCAGTTGAGCACGTCCGGCTTCACGTTCGCCTTGAACGTGCCGGACACCGCATACCACAGGCATTCGCCATGGCCATCGCGCGGCGGCGGGATGTCGAGCGAATACCACGGCAGACGTCCGATCGCATTGAGACCCTTGGCCCCACAGTTGCCTGCTTCGGCACCTTCCCGGTTGGGTGGGGTTGGATCCAATGGTCCGGTCGACTCGGGACACGGCAGATATCCCGGCACGTCGTTGATGTGCGTATCCATGTAGGTGACGGCGTAGCCGATCAGCGCTTCCTTGGCTTGCTGGAGCGCCAATCGTGTGGCCGCGTCGCGATCGCGGTTGCCGGGCACGAGGCTCATCGTGTTCACGAAGAAGACGACGCCCAGCACGCCCGCGAGAATCAGGATGATCAGTACCGCTGCGCCGGACTGGCGCCGCGTGCCGCGGCTGTCAATACACTTGCCCATCGTCTGCGGGGTTCGGTCGGGGAACCGGCAGGCCGGCTTGCGGGGTGGATTCCGACGGTGCCGGTGTCGCCGGCTGCGATGGCACCGGATAGTAGTCGTCGCGGTCGTCCCGGCGCCGCGCGCGGCGCGGGCGCGGGGCCGGCGTTTCTGCTGCAGGGTCCGCTGTCTGGGCATCGGGTTCGGACGTCCGTGGCCGACGGGCGTAGCTTTCTTCGACCGCGCCGGTCGTCGCGTCCACCGTCTGCCCCACCTTCAATTCCACACGTTTGCTCGATCCGGGCAGCGTGACTGCCACCCCTTCGCGACCGATCGAGCCCGGCGCAATGTCGGCTTCGGCGAAGCCGCCGTGCAACGGTTTGCCGTTGACCCAGACGGTCGTCTCGCCGTCGCTGCGACGGATCACGCCGTTCAGCGTCATGTCGCGAGGTGACAGTTTGGGTTTCTCGGCCTCCGGTTTCGCGGCGGCGGGACGATTGGCGTTGGCGATCGCGATACGTCGCTGTTGGTCGAGTGCTTCGCGCTGTTCGGGCGTGAAGAACAGGCGACCCACATGGGGCTCGCCGGCGCGCGCAACCTGTTCCGTTGCCTGGGCGCCGGCTTCGTGGATGTCCAGCAGCAACGCCGACGCGACGAGCAGCAGCGGGCCGCAATGTCGCTTCATCGCGTGGCTCCCGGCTTCGTGTCGCTGTCGTCGACGGTGATCCAGGCCAGATCGCAGTCGGCAGCCAGATTCGGTTGATTGCCGTTGGGATTGCCGGCGGATGTCCGCCGCAGCACGCAACCGCTCAACGAGAAAAGTCCGACTCGCTGCGCGCTG
>JAHCKV010000685.1 GCA_026125595.1 Burkholderiales bacterium
GAAGCGCTGACGCTCGTGCAGACCGGCAAGACCCGCCGCATGCCGGTGATCCTGGTCCACGCGCCGTTCTGGACCGGGCTGATCGACTGGATCCGTACCACGCTCGTGTCCGAGGGCATGATCTCGCCGGAGGACATCGACCTGATCCAGATCATCGACGAGCCGGCCAAGGTCGTCGAAGCGATCTTCCACCACTATGAAAAACGGGGCTTCGAGCTGTCGACCGAGGAGCGCGAAGCGCTCCTGAACCTCTAGCGAAATGCCGGAGGCAACCCATTGTTCGACAACATCCTGGGGGGACCGGGTGATCTGGACCGCTGATATCGTTACCGTCTCCTCATGGAGTGCCGCTCCCTCTCGTCGGCGACGTCTCGCCCTCGATCCCGATCGCCGCGGTCGCGCACGTGACATGGGTTCGGCAGCTCCCTAACCATGTCGGTCTTCACCAAGGTCACGCCGGACGAGCTGGGCGCATGGTTGCGCGGCTATTCCATCGGCACGCTCACGGAGTTGCAGGGCATCCTCGCCGGCATCGAGAACACCAATTACTTCGTCACCACCACCCAGGGCCGTTACGTCCTGACGTTGTTCGAGAAGCTGAAGCCCGACGAGCTGCCGTTCTATCTCGAACTGATGGCGCACCTGTCGAGTCACGGGTTGCCCTGTCCGCGTCCCATCGCGAACCAGGAGAACCACTACCTGGGGTATCTGAACGGCAAGCCGGCGGCCCTGGCGACGCGACTCGCTGGCGCTCCGGTGACCGACCCGACACCGGCCCACTGCGCCCGCGTCGGCGAAGTGCTGGCCGATCTGCATCTGGCCGGTCACAGCTACAAGGGCCACCTCGACAACCTGCGCGGACCGAAGTGGTGGACTGCCACGGCGCCACTGCTGCTGCCGTTCCTCGACGACGGCGAACGCGCGTTGCTGCTGGACGAGGTCGCGTTCCAGGCCGGTCACCGGCTCGATGCGCTGCCGCGCGGTGTCGTGCACGCCGACCTGTTCCGCGACAACGTGCTGTTCGCCGGCGACGCGATCGGCGGCGTCATCGATTTCTATTTCGCATGTGTCGACGTGCTGCTGTACGACGTCGCGATCACCGTCAACGACTGGTGCACGACCGCCGATTGCCGGCTGGACCCCGAGCGCACCGGCGCGCTGCTCGGGGCGTATCGTGCCGCGCGGGATTTCACCGCGGACGAGAAACAGGCCTGGCCCGTGATGCTGCGGGCCGGGGCGTTGCGCTTCTGGGTGTCACGGCTGTATGACTTCCATCTGCCGCGACCGGGCGATCTGACGCACGCCCACGACCCGTCGCGATTCCGTGACATCCTGCGCAACCACATCCACGCGGGCCCCGTGTCCGATCCGTCATGAACGTGCAACGGCTGCCCTTCCTGCAGGGCTGGTACTGGATCGTCGGCGGCTGGAAGTTGTTCCTGCGCAAGCCGCTGACGTGGATCGTGTTCACGCTGATCCTCTGGTTCATCGTGCAGTTGAGCGGCGTGCACTGGCTGCTCGCTTCCGCCGTCGCGGTCTTCCTGCCGGTGTTCATCGCTGGCTGGGCACGTGCGTGCGAAGCGGCCGAGCGCGGTGAATCGGTGCCGGTGCCGATGCTGTTCGAAGGGTTCCGACGGCGCTTCGGTGAACTGTCGGCGGTGGGCGGGTTCAATGCCATCGGCAACATTCTGGTGCTGCTGGTCGTCATCGCGTTCGGCGGCGACGTGCTCGGGCAGATCATGTCCGACCCCACGCACGTCGACCCCGATCAGTTCGCCCAGGCCTATTCGCGGATCATGTCGGCCCTGTTCATCGGCGTCATGATCGGCGTGCCGGTCGC
>JAHCKV010000686.1 GCA_026125595.1 Burkholderiales bacterium
CGACCTTGTCCGGTGCGCGGGACAGCAGCGGGTAGAGCTGCATGAACGCGAGGCCGGCATTGGTCTTCTCGGCCGCGATCAGCTTGCGCAGGTACGGTTTCGCGTCGTTGATCTTGTTGCCGTTGATCAGCGCGGCCACCACGGTCTGTCGGGCGGCCACCGATTCCGGCTCCACATCGAGCCACAGCGCCGCAGCCTCCAGCGCGAGGTCGTTGAACCGGCCGACCATCGCCAGTTCGGTGGCGCGCCGCGCCAGCCGCGGATCCCGTGTGCTCTGGGCGATGTCGAGGTATGCCCGCGCGGACAGCCGGACATTGCCGCGCTGCCCGGCGATCTCGGCCAGCAGCAGTTTGTAGAGGATGTCGCGGGTGAGTTCCTGCTTGGGCAGATTCGCGGCAGGTACCGGCGGACGGGCCAGCATGTCGACCGGCGGTTCCTCCGGCGAGGCCATGTCGCCGCCCTCCTCCGCGAGCAGCAGACGCGGCGTGAGGCGGGTCACGTCACCGGCGTACAGCCAGGGGCTGTGGCCCCCGATTTCGCCGGAAGCTTCCGACCGGAGCCCACCGGCACAGGCCGGCAGGGACAACGCACACAACACGACGATCAGACGGTGGTTCCACATGCGCAGGCCATTCGATAGAAGAAGGTGGAAGCGAGGCGGCACCAGGAACCGGCGATCGGGGCGGGACCGGCTGGCGCGTCTCCGCTTGGAGTCGCACATCCGGCGGCGAGTTCTTGGACTGCGAGGGCAGTTTAGGTATATTCCGCCGCACTCACAAGCCGCGCCCCGCAGGTTCACACGGCGCGGCCAGCGCCCTGTCCGCCGTCCCCAGCCGTGCCCGAATCCCCCAACACCCTCGAAGCGCAGCACCTGAGCCGAATCTACGGTGCGCGGACCGCCGTGCACGAGGTTTCGCTGTCGCTCGCGCGGGGCGAGGTGCTCGGATTGCTCGGCCCCAACGGCGCCGGCACGACCACGACGATGCAGATGATCACCGGCAACCTGGCACCGTCGACCGGCTCGGTGACCGTCTGCGGCATCGATCTGCTGGAACGGCCGATCGACGCCAAGGCCCGGATCGGCTACCTGCCCGAGACGCCGCCGCTGTACCGCGACTTCACCGTCGACGAGTACCTGCGGCTCGCGGCCCGGCTGCATCGCGTGGCCCGCGGCAAGGTCGGTCCGGCCGTGGCACGCGCCAAGTCGCGCTGCGGGCTGCCGGACAAGGGCGGACAGTTGATCGGCACATTGTCCAAGGGCTACCAGCAGCGGGTCGGCATCGCGCAGGCGATCGTCCATGAACCGGACCTGGTCGTGCTGGACGAACCCACGGTCGGTCTGGATCCGAACCAGATCCGCGAGATCCGTGCCCTGGTACGCGAACTCGCCGCCGACCACAGCGTGATCCTGTCGACGCACATTCTTCCGGAAGTCGAAGCCGTCTGTGACCGCGTGCAGATCCTGCATCAGGGCCGTGTCGTCTACACCGACACCATCGCCGCGCTGCGCCAGCATCGGGCCGGACAGGCCCTGACGGTCGCGTTCCGGCGACCGCCGTCCGTCGAAACGCTGCGGGCGCTGCCGGGCGTGCGGTCCATCGACGCGCTGTCCGAGCAGCGCTTCCGGCTGTTTCACGAACCGGGCGACACGCTGGTCGACACGCTCGTGCCCCGCGCCGTCGAACGGAACTGGGGCCTGGTGGAACTGTCCCCGGTGGAAACGTCGCTCGAGGAAGTGTTCGTCAATCTCACCCAACGGGACGAAGCCGCCACCCCATGATCGGAACCGTCGCCGCCAAGGAACTGCGCAGCCTGTTCGGTGCCCCGCTCGCG
>JAHCKV010000687.1 GCA_026125595.1 Burkholderiales bacterium
TTCGTCGCGCTGCTGTTCGTGTCGACGATGCTCGACGGCCCGATGAAGGACCCGCTGGCCATGGGCTGGCCCCAGTCGGTCGCGATTCCGGAAGCGCTGGAGTTCGGCAAGCTGCTGGAACGGTCGCGCGTCCATACCGGATTGCTGCTCGCCATCGTGCTCGGCATCGCGTTGTGGATCGTCGATGCCCGCACGACGTTCGGCTACGAGATGCGCGCCGTCGGCGCCAATGCCGGCGCGGCCCGCTTCGCCGGCATTCCGGTGCAGTGGGTGGTGATCAAGACGGCGCTGCTGTCCGGTGCGCTCGCGGGGCTCGCGGGCGTCGGCGAGGTGGCGGGCCGGGCGGGCTATCTCACGCTCGACATGTCGCCGGGCTACGGCTATTCGGGCATCGTGATCGCGATGCTGGCCGGGCTCAATCCGCTGGGCGTGATGCTGTCGGCGCTGTTCGTGGCCGGCGTCATCGTCGGCGCCGATTCGATGAGCCGCGCGGTGGCCGTGCCCACCTATCTGGCCGACGTGATCGTGTCGGTGTCGCTGCTGTCGTTGCTCGTGGCCAACATGCTGGCCCGCTACCGCGTGCGCTGGTCATGACCGAAGCCATCGACATCATCGCGTCGTCCGCGTTCTGGATCGCGGTGCTGCGCATCGCGACGCCGCTGATCTTCGGCACGCTCGGCGTGCTGCTGTGCGAGCGCGCCGGTGTGCTGAACCTCGGCATCGAGGGGATCATGGTCGCGGGCGCGTTCGCCGGCTGGCTCGCGGTCTACCACGGTGCCGGGCTGTGGACCGGTGTTCTGGCGGCGGCCGGCGTCGGCGCCGCGCTCGGCATCCTGCATGGTGTGCTCACCGTCGTGCTGGCGTTGTCGCAGCACGTGACCGGCCTCGGCATCACGCTGTTCGCGTCCAGCCTCTCGTACTACGTCTATCGCGTGAGTTTTCCGAAGGTCGATACGCCACCGACGATCCAGCCGTTCGCCGGCATGCCGGTGCTGGACGGCGTTCCGCTGATCGGGCCGGTCATCGCGGCGCAGACGCCGCTCACGTTGCTCGCACTGGTGATCGTTCCCGCCATCGCCTACGTGCTGTACCGGACGCCGGCAGGGCTGGCGGTGCGCATGGTGGGCGAGAACCCCGCGGCGGCGGAAGGGCAGGGTGTGGACGTGATGCGCGTGCGCATCGGCGCCATCGCGGCCGGCAGCGCGCTGATGGGTGTGGCCGGCGCGTTCCTGACGTTGTCCGCGTTCAACGCGTTCTTCTTCAACATGATCAACGGCCGCGGCTGGATCTGCGTGGCATTGGTGGTGTTCGCGTCGTGGCGGCCCGGCAAGGCGCTGCTCGGCGCCATGCTGTTCGCGGCCTTCGATGCGCTGCAGCTGCGGCTGCAGCAAAGCGGCACCGGTGCGCTGCCCTACCAGCTCTATCTGATGTTGCCGTACCTGCTGTCGATCGCCGCACTGGCCCTGGTGGCGCGCCGCGCGGCGTATCCGCAGGCGCTGATGAAGCCCTATCGCAAAGGCGAGCGATAGTCCGATACCCGAAAAGGAACTCCACGATGCTCGATCTGCTGATCACCCACGCCAACCTGCCCGACGGTCGCCAGGACATCGACATAGCCGTCGAAGGCGGTCGCATTCGCGAAGTGGCCGCCGGCATCCGGGCGCCGGCCGTCGAAACCATCGACGCGGCCGGCCAGCTGGTGACGCCGCCGTTCGTCGATGCGCACTTCCACATGGATGCGACGCTGTCGTACGGACTGCCGCGCGTCAACCAGAGCGGCACGCTGCTCGAAGGCATCGCGCTGTGGGGCGAGCTGAAGCCGCAGCTCACG
>JAHCKV010000688.1 GCA_026125595.1 Burkholderiales bacterium
GGAACTGCGAACTTCGCCGATGATGTGGGAGAGCTTGTCGGCGGTGTTATTGATGCTCTCGCAGAGATCGCGCAGTTGTCCTTCGTAGTCGACGCTGGCCCGTTGGCTCAGGTTGCCGTTCTCCATCGCCTTCAACACGAGCTTCGCCTGGTTCAGCGGTTCGATGACCGCGTCGAGTGTCCGGTTGATGCCGTCGACGATCTTGCGGAAGTCGCCGTGATGGCGACTCGCATCGGCGCGGACTTCGAGACGACCCGCATTGGCGGCGCCGACCAGGGCGTCCACATCCACGATCAGCGCTTTCAGATTGCCCCGGACCTGCTCGATGGTGTCGTTGATGAACGCTTTCTTGCCGGGGAATCGTTCCAGCGGTGCTTCGAAATTGCCGCGACCGAACTCCGCCACGCAGGCCATCGCCTTCTTCTTCACTGCGATGTGGCCCGCCACCATGTCGTTGATGCCCTGGGTCATGGTCCGGAAGTCGCCGTCGAACCGCGCGACGTCGATGACGGCGTCGATGTCGCCGGCGTCGTGCTGATCGGAGACCCGATTCACTTCGGTCACGACACCTTGCAGATTCGCGCGGACCTTCTCGACGATGTCATTGATGAAGGCTTTCTTGCCCGGAAACTTCTCCAGCGGTGCCGCGAAGTTGCCGCGCCCGAACTCGGCGACGCAGGCCATCGCCTTCTTCTTCACTGCGATGTGGCCCGCCACCATGTCGTTGACACCCTGGGCCATGACACGATATTCGCCGTCGAACTTCGCGACGTCGATCACGACATCGATGTCGCCGGCGTCGTGTTCCTTCGATACCCGGTTGATCTCGGTGTTGATCGTCGCCAGCTTGCGGGCGAGTTCTTCCATGGCGACCAGCATCCGGCCGGTCTCGTCGTTGGACGCGGCGCCGATCTTGACCGTCAGATCGCCCACCGACAGTTGCCGTGCCACGCCCATTGCCGTCTCCAGGGGACGTACGATCGACCGCGTGACGACGACGGCCGCGGCGCACCCGACCAGCACGAGAACCAGTGCGCTGCCGAGCATCAGATACAGCGCGCTCTTGAACGCCTGCTCGGCCCGGCTCGCGGCCTCCTTGTTGAGCGCGTTCTCGAACGCACCCAGGTCGGTCAGCGCGGTGATCCATTCGTTCATCGCGGGTGCGGCGTCCTTCAGCAGGAACGCCGTTGCCTCCGCCGATCTGTTCTTGGAGCCGAGCTCCGCGACGTGCTCCTGCAACGGAATGACCCGGCGCCGCAGGTCCCGAATCTTGTCGAACATCTCGCGCTCTCGCGCCGTGGTGCTCGCGATCTCCGCGAACATCTTCTCGAGCGACTTCTCGGCCACCTCGTATGCGGCCCGCGCCACGCGGATGTTCTCGATCTGCTTCGCCACGGCGTCCGCGTCGTCGACGAGAATGACGTTGCGCGAATAGATCGAGTCACGACGAGCCAGATCGGTCATCGCGGTGACCAGACGCGTTTCCTCGTTGTTGATCTCCGTGATCTCGACCGTCAGGTCGTGCATCTGGATCACCCGACTGACACCGACATACACGATCGCCAGCAAGGCCAGGATCATCAATCCGAAGGCCCAGCCCAGCCGTTTACCGATGGTCAAGTTGGACAGCATGGTCTTTCCCTCAAAGAAGTCCGTTCAGTCGTGCTGCACCATGGGTATCCCTGTCGACGGACGCCCGTCGCGGGATGCCGTCTGCTGGTCTCGTGCAACGTCCGCAACCGCGAGCACGCGATACCCCATCAACCCTCTACGCAGCGAGCACGGAAGCCGCCTCCGCTTCGCCAGCCAGACCCGCCAGATCGT
>JAHCKV010000689.1 GCA_026125595.1 Burkholderiales bacterium
AAGTTCACCGGCTTGACCAGATAGCTGTTCACGCCGAGGCCGTAACTTTCGACGATGTCGCGCTCCTCGGCGCTGGACGTCAGCATCACCACCGGGATCGAGCGCAGCGCTTCGTCCTGTTTCAACTGGCGCAGCACTTCCAGACCGTCGACCTTGGGCATCTTCAGGTCCAGCAGCACCAGCTTCGGCCGCGCCTCGTGCCGGTCCGCGAATGCACCGCGCCGGAACAGGAAGTCCAGCGCCTCGGCGCCGTCGCGGACCCAGACAATGCTGTTGGCGACCTTGTTGCGCTTCAACGCCCGCAACGTCATCTCGCCATCGGCGGTACTGTCCTCCGCCAGCAGGATATCTACCACCTCGAGTTCAGACATTTCGATCTCCTGTATCCGGCAACGTGAAATGGAAGGTGGCACCAGCGTCCACCTTGCCCTCGCCCCAGACCCGGCCGCCGTGACGGACCACGATGCGTTGAATGATCGCCAGCCCGACACCGGTGCCCGGGAACTCCTCGGCCCGGTGCAATCGCTGGAACACGCCGAACAGTTTGTCGTAGTAGCGCATGTCGAATCCAGCCCCGTTGTCGCGGACGGCATAGCGCACTTCGTCGACGGTCCGCACACCACTGACCTCGATCTGCGGTTGCCCGCGCTTGCCGCTGTACTTGACCGCATTGGACAACAGATTGAACCAGACCTGGCGCAGCAGATCGGCATCGCAATCGGCCTCGGGCAGATCGCCGATGGTGCACTGGAAGGCCGGTGCGCCATCACCGTCGGTCAGGTCGTCCAGGACATCGCGCACGAGGGCGTTCATGTCGGTCCGGCGGATCGTCAGTACCTTGCGGCCGATCCGCGAGAAGTCCAGCAGGTCGTCCACCAGCCGACCCATGCGCTGGGCGTTTTCGCGCACGACACCCAGCAACCGCCGCCCTTCGTCGTCGAGCCGATCGGCGTAGTCCTCGTCCAGCATCAAACCGAAGCCGTCGATGGCACGCAGCGGCGCCCGCAAGTCGTGGGACACGGAGTATCCGAACGCCTCCAGCTCGCGATTGACGTTTTCCAGCTGTGCCGCCCGCTGCTCCAGGCCGCGGTTCAGCTCGCGGACGCGGACCTCCGCTTCGTGGCGCCGCAACGCTTCGCGCCGCAGCACCAGTACCGCGATTGTCAGCAGCACCAGTGTCAGCGCGCCGGCAATCGCCATCGTGACGCCGGCGCGGACACCCTCGCGCTCGGCATCGGTCCGACGACGGTCCAGCAGCACCTTCTCGGCTGCCGTGAGCGCATCGACCTCGGCATAGATCGCGTCGACGGCGAGCTCCCCCTGTCCGGACAACACCAATTCCTGGGCCGCAACGCGGTCGCCCTGCTCGACGGCGTCGACGATGGCCTTCAGTATGCCCACGAGATCGAGGACCTTTTCCTGGACTCGATCGACCTGCCGCCCGTGATCCGGATTGTCCCGAACCATCGCCCTGAGCGCCTGGATCTCCGGGTAGAGCACGCCCAGCGCCTGCACGTAGGGCTCGAGCATCTTCTCCTGTCCGGTGATCGCGTAGCCGCGCACGCTGTTCTGCGCTTCCTGGGTCAGCAGCCGGATCTTCCCGGCACGCTCGATCACGCCATGGGTATGTTCGACCCACCGAGCCTGCTCCACGAAACGCAGGATGTTGCCGTAGGTCAGGACCGCCGCGATCAGCAGCACCGTCACCGCGACGACGAACGCGACGACCGGCGCCACGAACCGTTCGCGAACGGCGCGGCGCACGGGTGGAGCGGCTGCAGTGGTGTCCGCGGCGACCTCGCGACGTCTGGGCAG
>JAHCKV010000069.1 GCA_026125595.1 Burkholderiales bacterium
CAGCTGCTGCTGGAACGCTCGGGCTTCAACGTGGCGCTGAGCGCGGCCAGCCACTCGGTGATGTATCCGCGACTGGCGAAGGGCGACATCGACCTCTTCGTGGCCTCCTGGCAGCCCTACGCCCACGCCGAATACGTGCAGCAGTACGGCGGCGATTTCGTGCGGCTCGGCACGTTGTACGAAGACGCCAAGTTGTATTGGGCGGTGCCGGCGTACATCCCGGCGGGCGAGGTCAAGAGCGTGGCCGATCTGAAGAAGCCCGAAGTGGCCGCGAAGATGGTCAAGGAGATCCGCGGCACGTTGCCCGACTCCGGCCTCATGATCGGGTCCCGAAAGATCGTCGAGCGCTACGAGCTGGCCGCAGCCGGCTATGAACTCGTCCCCGGTCCGGCCAAGGAATGGATCGCGAACTTCCAGGATCGCATCGGCAAGGAAGAGTGGTTCGTCATGCCGCTGTGGCAACCGCAGTATCTGAACCAGGCCTACAAGCTGCGCATCCTCGATGAACCGCAGCAGTTGCTGGGCGGTGAGAACACCGCATACCTGGTTGCCAATCGAGACTTCGCCGCCACGTTGTCGAAACGGCAGCGGGAGCTGCTCGCGCGCGTGGAGCTTTCCATCAAGGCCGTCACGTTAATGGACTACTGGGTCAACGTGGAAAAGATGACGCCGCGCGATGCCGCCCGACGCTGGATCGGATCCAACCCCACGACGGTGGAATACTGGATCAAGGGCGACGAGTAAACCGCAGCGCTTTCAGTCGATACGGCTTTGAGTGCGCGGCACGGCGGCTGAGCGGGTCGAAGGCAGATCAGCGTTGGTTTTCCATGACCAGACTCCAATGGCCTAACCAAGACTCACCAAAAGGTCATGGCGGGAGATGCTTCGATATCACGAAGACCTCGACACCGCTCTCAGAACATTCTTCGGCTGACGCGAGGCTGCTCGTGATAACCCGGACTTTCTGACCCGACTTAGTGAAGAAGGTGGTTTCGTGAATCTGGCGGTAACGTCCCGCAGATTCAAGCTCTGAGGCTAGACGGACCGTCCTCGTGCGCTGCAAATCCAAGTCCGCTGATCGCACAACGCCCGCCGCCTGCAATTTCACAAGCGCGCTTGCCGTCTGCCAACGGCCAGGCGCCGTGCAGTCTGGACCAGCCGCCGCCAGAAACTTTGAATGCGCTGCCACGTAGACCACCACAAGACCGCACAAGCAAGCCTTGACCTTCATGGCAGCACCCATAGTCGGTTGTCGCCGCTCGCACCAATCAAGTCCCGAAGGTTCCGAGGCGCGATCACGCAACCTTCTGATCCGGACTGATTGCCTCTCCCGTTGTCGCCATGAATGCGGAAAAGGTCGCGACCGAAAGCGTATGACGTCGGGTTTCTCATATCCGGTGTCAAATTAAGAACGCCCTTTCCAAGACCACCCTTGTGGTCATATTGCGGGCCGATGATGTAAGGGCCTTGAGGAATTGGCCCAAGGCCTCTCATGTGCTGCGCGGACGAGTTGTTCGCATTCCCCATGTAGCCAGAGTACAAGCCGCTGTATACAGGCCCACGCGCGCCCGTCGACTCATTGAAGTGCTGGAGCGTTCCGCTGGACTGGGAGTACTCCCACACAAGTCCGGACGGATCAATGAAGCTGACCGGGTTCCCGCCCACGTACGCATACGTATTGATCCCCCCGCCAACCCGATCGGATCCGACTGCAGATACCTTCCCGTGTTCGGGTCGTAGTCCCGGAAGTAGTTGTAGTGCCGCCCGGTCTCCGCGTCGTAGTACTGCCCGGGGAAGCGCAGGTTCATCGAGAAGAGATCGATCTGATTCGGGATTGCCCGATTCACGGTCGGCTGGAAACTCCCGAACGGCTCGGCATGCGCCCAGTCCCACACTCTCCAGTTACCTGAATCCTGCAAGTACACACCGCGGGGCGTGTCCAGGTCGTCGGTCTCCACGTCATACACATGAACCCAACCGCCGATCGGTTTCAAGATCAAGATCAGTCTGCCTTCGAGATAGACGTACTCCTGGATCGGAAAGCCGGCGGCGGTGTAGCTGAAATCGCTAGCGGGGCGTTCGCTGATGGATTTGAGCCGATTCGTGCCGGGAACGTATCCATAGGTGACGGCCGGGTTTCCGCCCACCCCTTTGGAGATCCGGTTGCCGTTGTCGTCATAGCCGTAGGTCCACGTAGTCGTGGGTGACGTCCAGCGCGTGAGCCGATCTCGACTGTCGTATTGGAACTCGCTATTTGTCGAAAGCTGATCGGGAAGGTAGTGGACATCCATGATCTCGGTCGCTCGCCCGGCGAGATCCCGGGCGGCGTAGTCGGTATAGCGGGTGCCCCAGATGTATTCGTCGTTGTCCGCAACCACGAAGAATTCGGTCCATTGCGATGGTCGTCAGGCAGTTGTCGGTGGGTCGATTCTGGCTGATCCCATAGCATCGAGATATGGCGCGTTCCGCTTACCGGCACCGAAGTATTCTTGAAACAATCGCTCAAGTTCGGCGCAACAACTACGCCGATGTGATTTCTTGTTCTGGAATCCAGTCGATGGTTCGCCGCAGCCTGCACGCCGGTCCCGGCGCTGGCATTGATCCGTGAGCACCACGACATCGAGTGAACGATCGGCTCGATACGACTCGATGCCAATGCGATGCGCCGGCCTACCGACGGCCTCGCTGCCTGCTGTCCGTCGCGGCATTCCTTCAAGCGGTTATGCGAAATGATTTAGACTCGTCGGGACTACCGTCGGGCTCAAGCCCGACCGTCGACACTTCTTCGAAATGTTCCCGAGTTTTTCGGATGCCTCGCCGCGATGCCGTTGTTCTGCTTGAAGGGACAGGAGGGTTCATGAGCAAGTCGTTGCACAAACGTGTTCTGCCGACCGATGGCATCCCGGGAGGCGCCGATGCCGCATCGGCGCGGGTCACGCAGCCCACGACGATCGCCAGGCGGCAATTCAACTTCGGCATTCTGGCCGCTGGTCTGGGGGCCGGAATGACCGCTGCAACGCCTTCTGCGGCGGCCGAAGATCCACCTCCACCGACAGACAATCTGCCTACGACCCCTTCGGGCGCCCATCAGGCGACGTATTTCTTCAAGAACTCGGCCTTCGAGTTCGTGCTTCTGACCAGCCTCGGGCGCGCCTATTACCAGGGGGCCAATGTCGGCAAGGTCCTCTATCTCATCCGGCAGATCGAAGATGGCAACTTCGAAAGCGCGTACCGGACCCTGATTGCGGCGGGAGATGAAGCCCGCGGCATCGCCGAAGAATCCGCCAACGGCGGGCACACCGAGAGCGCGCGGCAGGCCTACCTGTGGGCGCAGAACTTCTACGACAGCGCGACCTACTTCGCCGATGGCACCGGAGACCCGACCCTGATCGCGGCGACCTGGGACATGATGGACGCCTGCTGGTTGAAGTCGATCTCGCTGTTCAATCCGGCGATCGAGCAGGTCAGCATTCCGTATGAAGGCATCGCGCTGCGCGGATTCCATTTCCGCGGGAACAGCAAGAAAGCGAAGCGTCCGTTGCTGATCTTGTGCAATGGGAGCGATGGATCGGCGCTCGACATGTGGATGTGGGGCGCTGCAGCGGCAACGGTCCGCGGCTACGATTGCCTCACGTTCGACGGGCCCGGGCAAGGCTATGCCCTGTGGAAGCAGGGCCTGCATTTCCGGCCGGACTGGGAGCACGTCGTCACGCCGGTCGTCGACTTTGCGTTGGGCCTGGAAGGCGTCGATCCGGGTCGGATCGCCATTCAGGGCATCAGTCAGGGGGGATACTGGGTCCCCCGGGCAGTCGCGTTCGAGAAGAGGATCGCGGCCGCGATCGCCGATCCGGGCGTGGTCGATGTCTCGGCATCGTGGACCGCGTTGCTGCCGCCCCCGATGCTGGAACTGCTGAAGGCGGGGCGCAAGGATGAATTCGATGGCTACATGACCAAGACGCTGAATCCGGCCATCAAGAACTCGTTGGCTTTCCGCATGAGACCGTTTGGCGTGACGTCGTACTACGACGCCTTCAAAGCGACGATGGACTACAACCTCACGGACGTCGCCGGGAACATCGAATGTCCGATGCTGATCACCGAGCCGGCCAACGAGGCGTTCTGGCCCGGACAATCGCGTCGGCTCCACGATCTTCTGAAGTGTCCGAAAACGCTCGTGCCTTTTTCGGCGGCCGACGGCGCGGATCTGCACTGCGAGCCGGCGGCGTTCGGCCTTCGCGACCTGCGCGTCTTCAACTGGCTCGACGACGTCCTGCGGTGACGACCCGGTCGCCGACGATCGTCTGGTGATCGGCACCTTCGACGACGCACCGCCATCGGGAAGCGCCGCACGAAAAAAAGCCCCACCCTGGTTCACAGGGTGGGGCGGTTGCCGTTCGCCACTGCGGATTCGGGCTTACCCTCGGGGGAAGGGCCTTCCAGAAACGGGGTGCAGCGATGAGCAGCAACTGATGCCCAGTGTACGGACCGGAGCGCTGCACATCTGTCCGACGGGTTGACCGATCGCTGTCGGGCTCGTTCCTACAATCGCCCCGAGAGTGTCTCCCGCCGGCGTCATATGACGCCCGCCGCGCGCAACGCGGCGATTCGCTGCGCATCGCAACCGATCTCCGCCAGTAGTTCGTCCGTGTGTTCGCCAGACCCGGGCGCGGGTCGCTCGATCTCGAATGTGTGATCCGAAAGCTTCAACGGCGGCGCGAACTGCAGCACGTCGCCGGCTTCGGGGTGGTTCGAACGGACGAACATGCCCCGCGCCCGATGCTGCGGATCCTCCTGTGCAGCATCGAGATCCAGCACCGGCGTGACGCAGCAGTCGTGGCCGGCGAAGATCTCGACCCATGCCGCCTGGGTACGAGTCGCGAAGATGGTTCTCAGCGCTTCGATGGCCGGTGCGGGGTCGCCGCCCGCCGCCCAATGGCAGGGCTTCAGGTCGGGGCGGCCGAGCACATCGCAGACCTCGTTCCAGAATTTCGTTTCGAGCGCACCGACCGCCATGTGCCGTCCGTCGGACGCGCGATAGACGTTGTAGCAGGCCTCGCGACCCGACAGCAGATCATCGCCGCGCGGTCGCGTCGCGCCGTCGGACACCAGCGCGGAAAGCGCCTGCACGTTGTGGGTCAGCACGCCTTCGGTCATCGCGACGTCGACATAGCGTCCCCGCCCGGTGCGCTGCGCATCCAGCAGCGCGGCGAGAATGCCCATGGCCGGCACGACCGCACCGCCGAGAATGTCGGCCACTTGGAAGTTCGGAATCACCGGATCGCCATCGCGCGGGCCGGTCTGCTCCGTCAAGCCGGCGTAGCTGCAGTAGTTCAGATCGTGGCCGGCCAGAAGACGGTACGGTCCGGTTTGTCCGTAGCCCGATATCGCGCAATAGACGATGGCCGGATTCACGGCGCGCACCGCTTCATAGCCGACGCCGAGTCGATCGACGACGCCGGGACGGAAGCTCTCGATCACCACGTGGGCCGTCTTCGCCAGGTCGAGAAACAACGCAACGCCTTCGGCCTGCTTCAGATCGAGCCGCATGCCGCGCTTGTTGCGGTTGATCGCGAGGAACACCGGTGCGATCTCGCCGGGCGCCGCGCCCAACGTCCGCGCGTAGTCGCCGGCGCCGGTATCTTCGATCTTGATCACGTCGGCGCCGAGGTCGGCCAGATGCAAGGTGCATACGGGGCCCGGCAACAGGCGCGTCAGATCGAGAACACGAAATCCGTGCAGCGGCTTGTCGCTCATGACGAACGTTCCTTGTCGACTTTGCCGGTGAACCAGACGGGCCAGCGATCGCGGACGATCCGGCCGTCGGCCGCATACATGTGACAGGTGTCGATCAGTCCCGGCTTGCGGCCGTCGTGTCCAGCCGGTTTTGCTTTCTCGCGCGCCGCATAGATCGTCTGGAACGCCGTCGTCGCTACCGGCCCGAGCAGCTCCACGAGATGCGTGCACCCGCGCACGCCACCGAGCAGTTCGCGCGTCTTCTGCGTCCAGCCCGACTTGATGGTGAGTCCCTTCAACGCCTGGAAGCTCGGCGCGATGTCCGGACAGCCGTGGTACGGCCCCCAGTCCGTGACGGCTTCGACATCGTGGATCAGCAGGTCGATGTCGACCGTCAGTCGGATCCACATCTCGTGCAGCGGCTCACCGGCGCGAATCACGCCGCCCGGGCGTTCCGCAGGCGTGATGTCGCGATACTTGGTGTCGACCAGATGACCTTCGATGTCCCACAGGCCATCGGTGCGGCGGAAACCGTTGCATTCGATGCGACGGGTATGGGCGGGATCACGCGGAGCGGGTGTCGAGAGCGGCATGGTGTCGGCTGCGGTGCGCGGCGCGGATCGGCGCCGGGGAAACGATCAATCGATGGCGGCTGCCGCGCGGCGTTCGGCGACGCGATCCAGCACGACGCGTTTCTCGGCGGACGACAACGCACCCCACCGGGCGATCTCGTCGAGCGTGCGCTGACAGCCCTGACACAGCCCGGTCGCGGCATCCATCGTGCACACCTGGATGCACGGTGACGGCACTTCGGGCTGATAGGCGAACACGGTGCGAACCTGCGGTTCTCAGGCGGCCTGCCGCGCCGTCTTCGCGGCGATGGCGCGGCCGGCGCGCGACATGTTGGGCCGCCCGATCGTTTCGCAGATCCAGGCGCCGATGGCGACGACGCGATCGAGGTCGACGCCGGTCTCGATGCCGAGACCCTCCAGCAGATAGAGCACGTCCTCGGTGGCGACGTTGCCGGTGGCGCCCTTCGCATATGGACAACCGCCGAGTCCGGCCACGGAGCTGTCGAACGTCGCGACACCCAGTTCGAGCGACGCGAGGATGTTCGCGAGCGCCTGACCATAGGTGTCGTGGTAGTGGCCGGCCAACTGCTGCAGCGGCACGTGCCGCGCGACGGTTTCGAGCATGCGCTGCGCCTTCGCGGGGGTTCCGGTGCCGATCGTGTCGCCCAGCGAAACCTCGTAGCAGCCCATCGCATGGAGCCGCTGCGCGACCCGCGCGACCGCTTCGGGCGCGATCTCGCCTTCGTAGGGGCAACCGAGCACGCACGAGATATAGCCGCGCACGCGCAAGCCGGCGGCCAGCGCCTGTTCGCAGACCGGCGCGAACCGATCGAGCGACTCGTCGATGCTGCAGTTGATGTTGCGACGGGAAAACGATTCGGATGCGGCGCCGAAGATCGCGACGTCTTCGGCCTTCGCCGCCAGCGCGCCTTCGAGGCCCTTCAGATTCGGCACCAGCACCGGGTACGACACGCCGGGCTTGCGGCGGATGCGCGCCGTCACATCCGGCGCATCGGCCATCTGCGGCACCCACTTCGGCGACACGAAACTGGTGGCTTCGACCGCGGGCAATCCGGCGTCGGCCAACCGCTCGATCAGCTCGACCTTCACGTCGGTCGGCACCTGCACGGCTTCGTTCTGCAGGCCATCGCGGGGGCCGACATCGACGATGCGCACACGGGCGGGAAGATTCACGATGGGATGTCCTCGGTCACGCAGCCGCTTCGAATTCCAGCAGGTTCACGCCTTCCTGGACCTGATCGCCGGCGGCGAAGAACACGGCCTTCACCGTGCCGGCCCGGGGTGCCGCGATCGTGTGTTCCATTTTCATGGCTTCGATGATCATCAGCGGCGCGCCTTTCTCGACCTGGTCACCGGCGCCGACCAGCACCTGGATCACGCTGCCCGGCATCGGCGCCGCCAGCGAACCCGCGGCCTCGTCGTCGCCGATGGTCTGCCGCACCTCCAGCGCCAACCGATGGGTGCCGTGCACACTGAACACCGTGAGGTCCGCACCACGGCGGATCGCATGGGCGACGGAACGCACGCCGCCCAGATCGACGTGCAGCGCGCCATCGGCGGCCTCGCTCGCCTGCGCCTGGATCGACGCGCCGCCGGGCATCTCGAGCAGATAGCCATCGGACCGATAGTGCGCGATGACGGGCACGACGTTGTCGCCATCGACGAAGCGGAAGACGTGGAAATTGTCTTCGTTCATGCGCCAGCCGTCCCGCGCGTGCCATGGCGAATGCGGATCGCCGGAAGCCTGCGCCCGTTCACGGGCGGCCGTGTCGGCATGCACCAGTTCCGACAGTACCGCGATCGCGAGCACTTCGTCGGGCACCGGCACGGCCGCGGGAAACAGTTCGGCCGCGTGACGTTCGATCAGCCCCGTGTCGAGCAACGCCGGATCGCGATGGGCTTCGGCGAAAGCCCGATGGGCTGTCACCGCGGACAGGAACGCGATGTTGTTCGTGAGCCCCGCCACCTGATATTCGGAAAGCGCCTGACGCAAGCGGCGCAGCGCCCCGTCGCGATCGGTGTCCCAGCAGATGAGCTTGGCGATCATCGGGTCGTAGTGCACGCCGATCTCGTCGCCTTCGCGCACGCCGGTGTCGACGCGCACGTGTGCGGACTGCGCCGGCTCGCGCAGATGCGTGAGGCGCCCCGTCGCCGGCATGAAACCGCGGGCCGGATCTTCCGCGTAGATGCGGGCTTCGATGGCATGCCCGCGCAACATGACCTGGTCCTGCGCCAGCGGCAGCGGCTCACCGGCGGCCACACGCAGTTGCCATTCCACCAGATCGAGTCCGGTGATCTTCTCGGTGACCGGGTGCTCGACCTGCAACCGCGTGTTCATTTCCATGAAGAAGAACTCGCCGGACGCATCGAGGATGAACTCGACCGTGCCCGCGCCTTCATAGCCGACCGCGCGCGCTGCGGCGACGGCGGCGGACCCCATCTGGCGCCGCCGCTCCGGCGGCAGGCCGGGGGCCGGCGCTTCTTCCAGCACCTTCTGGTGCCGGCGCTGCACCGAGCAATCGCGCTCGAACAGATGGATGCAGTGGCCGTGCCGATCGGCGAACACCTGCAGCTCGACGTGTCGCGGCCGCATCAGGTAACGCTCGATCAGCACGTGGTCGTCGCCGAACGCTGAAGCGGCTTCGCGCTTGGCCGATGCCAGCGCATCGGCGAACTCGGCGGCGGTGCGCACGACGCGCATGCCTTTGCCGCCGCCGCCGGCCGACGCCTTGATCAGCACCGGGAATCCGATGCGCTCGGCTTCGCGGGCGAGCAGCGCCGGATCCTGGTCGTCGCCGTGGTAGCCGGGCACCAGCGGTACACCGGCCTTTTCCATCAGTTGCTTCGAGTTGCTCTTCGAGCCCATCGCCCGGATGGCCGCCGGCGGCGGCCCGATGAACGTCACGCCGGCGGCGGCGCAGGCCTCGGCGAAGCCTTCGTTCTCGGACAGGAAACCATAGCCGGGATGCACGGCCTGCGCGCCGGCTCGCTGGGCCACTTCGAGGATGCGTTCGGCCCGCAGGTAGCTCTCGCGGGCCGGCGGTGGCCCGATCAGGAACGCTTCGTCGCAGGCCGACACGTGCAGCGCTCGCGCATCGGCTTCGGAGTAGACGGCCACGGTGCGGATGCCCATGCGCCGCGCGGTGCGGGCCACGCGGCAGGCGATCTCGCCACGATTCGCGATGAGGATCTTGTCGAACATCGTCGTCAGCGCCCGATCCAGGCGGGCGAACGCTTTTCCAGGAACGCGGCGACGCCCTCGCGGCCTTCGGCTCCGGCGCGTTGCCGCGCGATGCGTTCCGCGGTGTCTTCGATCAGCGGCGTTTCGATGGGTCGGTTCGCGACGGCAGCGATCAGGTCCTTCGATGCGGCCTGCGCGTGGGCGCCCCCTTTCAGCAAAGCATCCACGAGCGCGTGGACCGCGGCATCGAGTTCGGCCGCCGGCACGACGTCGTGCAGCAGTCCGAGCCGCAACGCTTCGGCCGCGGAGAACCGCTCGGCCGTCAGGAAGTAACGCCGCGCCGCGCGGGCACCGATAGCCTGCACGACATACGGACTGATCACGGCCGGGATCAACCCGAGCTTCACTTCCGACAGACAGAACTGCGCTTCCTCGGCCGCGATGGCCATGTCGCAGCACGCGACCAATCCGACCCCGCCGCCATAGGCGGCGCCCTGCACACGCGCCACCGTGGGTTGGTGCAGGCGATCGAGCGTGCGCATCAGCTCGGCCAGATGCAATGCGTCGCGCAGGTTCTCCGCTTCGGAGTACTGCGCCATGCGCTTCATCCAGTTGAGGTCGGCGCCGGCCGAGAAGCTCTTGCCGTTGGCGGCGAGTACCACGACCCGCACCGCGGCGTCGCCGTCGAGCCGGTGCAGCGTCTGCGTCAGCTCGGCGATCAGCGCGTCGTCGAACGCGTTGTGGACGTCGGCGCGGTCGAGCGTGACCGTGGCGACGCCGGCCGCCGAGGTCGTGCACTGCACGCGGTTCATGGCGGGGTACCGCTGCCGGCGCCCGGCGTTCCGCTGCCGGGGCCCAGTTCGTCGGCACGGGCGCGCGCGCGCAGGTCGTCCTTCAGTTTGCCGGGCAGACGGTTCCAGTGCAGGTCCATCAACGCGCCCTGCAGCGCATACAGCATCACGGGCGTCACGTTGTATCCGTTCGCCTTCATCAGACGGAACGCGTTGACCGAGCCCATGTCTTCGAGATCCTTCTTGGTGCGGATACCGACCGCCGCCAGCCACTTCGCCGACTGCGGACCGATATTCTTCAACGTGACGACGTCCACCTCGTCGGAGGGACGTCCTTTCGATTCCGGTTTCTTGTCGACCATCTGCCCGCGCCACCCTTGCCCGTGATCACATCCTGAAGACACCGAACCGCGTCCGCTCCACCGGCGCATTGAGTGCCGCCGACAACCCCAGCCCCAGCACGCGTCGCGTGTCGGCGGGATCGATGACGCCATCGTCCCATAGTCGGGCGCTGGCGTAGTACGGATGTCCCTGGGTCTCGTATTGATCCCGGATCGGGGCCTTGAACGCATCTTCGTCCTCGCGGCTCCACGATCCACCTTTCGCTTCGATACCGTCCCGGCGAACCTGGGCCAGCACGCTGGCCGCCTGGTCACCGCCCATCACCGAGATGCGTGCATTGGGCCACATCCACAGGAACCGTGGGCTGTACGCCCGCCCGCACATGCCGTAGTTCCCGGCGCCGAAGCTGCCGCCGATGATGAACGTGAACTTCGGCACGGCCGCGCAAGCCACCGCCGTCACCATCTTCGCACCATCCTTGGCGATGCCACCGGATTCGTACTTGCGGCCC
>JAHCKV010000690.1 GCA_026125595.1 Burkholderiales bacterium
GCCCGGCCGCGACGCGGCAAGCGCGCGCCGTAGCCGCTCGATGCCGAATGCTTCACCGCCGGGCGAACTGGCCTCGACCACGCCATCAGAGAAGAACACCAGTTCCGACGTCGTCGACCACCGCAGAATCTCCTCGGTCGCGTCGAAATCACCATCGGCGAGAATGCCGAGCGGCACGTGGCTCGACACGATCTCTTGCAGGATGCCGCCGTCGGCATCGAGCAGCAGCCCGGTGGGCAGCCCGCCATTCCAGACACCGACGGTCCGTCCGGCGGCATCGACCCGCAGGATCGCCGCGGCGAGATAGTGTCCCATCGGAAGCAACGCCTTGAGCCGCCGGTTCATTTCCTCGGCAATCGCGCCTACCGTGAAGCGCTTGCGCGCCATCCCGTAAAAGATCTGAAGCGCGGGCAATACGCTGATCGACGCCGCCAGGCCGTGTCCGGTCGCATCGGCGATCATGGCGTACAGCATGCCTTCGCCTCCGCGCGCAACCGCGACGACGTCACCGCTGAACCGCGCCGACGGCAGCACCCGCCACGTCACGGCGCTGTCCCGCAGCAGTTCGCGCTGGACGATGCCGTCGATCAGGGCCAACGCCAACTCCTGCTCCGTTGTTTGCCGCTCCCGCAGTTCCCGCAGATGGCGTAGCTGCTCGGCTTCCCGCCGCCCAAGATCGTCGGCTGCGCGTTGCATCGCGCGGATCTTCGCCCGCAGCAGGCAAGCCGAAGTGGAGTCCGGCAGCCAATAATCCGCGCCGGCGTCGAGCGCCCGTGCGACATCGTCGTCGCGTCCGTTCGGCGTGATCACCACCAGTGGAATCCATCGATGGAGCCCTGCCCGCAACCGCTGCACGGTCTCGGCGGTCGCGGCGGCGGACCCACGCAGCTCAATCAGGATCAGATCCGGCCAGCCTGTGGCGCAGAGCCCTGTGGCTTCGGCCGCATCCACGGGGAGCACCAGATCGTGGCCGTCCTCGACGAGACAGTCGATGCAAGCGGACGGGGCGGCCGGATCGGCGACCGCAAGGATTCGCAGCGAACGAGCCGCACCGGAGAACAGCTCCGCCGGCTCCGAGAACACCATCATGCCGCTGCGCTGCCGTGGGGAATCTTCACGCGCACGGTGTTGCCGTTGCCCAGGTACTCCAGCGCCGGAAAACACAGCTGCCGGGCGAGCGCGATGCCGCGACCATTGGGCTCGAAGGCCCGCTTCGGATCGAGTTCCTGGTAAGACTGCCAATCGAACCCGGCACCATCGTCGCGTACGACGATCTCGATGCCGGCATCGGTCCGCTGGTATTCGAGGTCGACCCATCGGTCCGCGTACTCGGGCAACGCCAGCCGTCGCACGACTTCCTCTTCCCAAGCATCGGCCCGCAGCAGGCGCGATTTTTCCTCACAGGTGATCTCGACGTTGCCGTGCTCGACGGCGTTGACCAGCAACTCGAGCAGACCCAGCCCCATGTTGGTCGGATCCGGCAGGCATTGCGCCAGCGACGCGGCGAGCACGCGCGCATCGTCGAGCGACCGGAACCGGAACCGCGCCTGCTGCATCAGGATCAGTGTCCGCGGCTCCTGATTCGCGCTGCGTGCCATGTCGCGCCACGCAGAACCATCGGCGACGGCGGCCCGCACGACGCTGGCCAGCACCATGCCGTCGAACGGCTTCGTCAGATAGTAGTAGGCGCCGTTGCGCAGCCCTTCGGCGACCTGTTCGGCCGATGCCGCCGCCGTCTGCATGATCACCGGCACCTGCCGAAAGCGCACCTCCTGCTTGACGCGCTTCAGCAGCTCCATGCCATCC
>JAHCKV010000691.1 GCA_026125595.1 Burkholderiales bacterium
AGCGTCACCCGGTTCACGCCTTCCATCTCCTCGCGGATGGAATTGCGGGTGTCGTCGATCACGATCTTGACGACCGCCAGCGCGAACAGCGCGGTCAGCACGGTGATCAACAGATTGATGCGGACCCGCAGGCTCATCCGCCACCCGCTCCGCGCAGCCGATCGCGCACGGCATCTGCTGCGGCCACCAGCGTACGTTCGAGCGCCGGATGGGACGACGCGTGCTTGGCCTGTTCGACGAAAGTCAACCGCGCGTTCGGCCAACGCCGCGCCAGCGCATGGGCCGTCACCGGCGGGCACACGAAATCCATGCGCCCGTGCAGCAGGATCGCCGGCAGATGCGCGATCGTCGCGACACCGTCCAGCAACTGGCCGGGGCGCAGGAAACTGTCGTGCGCCAGGTAGTGGACCTGCACGCGGGCACGGGCAACGAGCGCCGCATCACCGTTTGCCGGCGGGGCCATCGGTTGCGCCTCGCCGATGGACATGATGGCGGTCTCGTAGGCGCTCCAGCGGGCCGCCGCGCGCGACGCATCGGGGCCGCGCAGCAGGGTTTCGTAGCGGCGCACGAGTTGCTGCCACGTCCGGCCCGGCGCTTCCGACCATAGCTCTTCCCAGGCTTCCGGCAGAAACTGGCGCAGTCCGACGAAGTACCAGTCCAGCTCGGAATGGGAGGCCAGGAAGATGCCGCGCAGAATCAGATGCCGCACCTGGCCCGGATGCGCCTGGGCGTAGGCCAGCGCCAGCGTGCTGCCCCAGGAGCCGCCGAACAGCACCCAGCGATCGATGCCGAGTGTGATTCGCAGCCGTTCGATATCGTCGACAAGATGATCCGTGGTGTTGCAATCGAGACCGCCCGCCGGTTCGCTGCGGCCGCACCCGCGCTGATCGAACAGCACGATGCGGTAGAACGACGGATCGAAATACCGACGGTGATCCGGTTTCGACGAACTGCCGGGCCCGCCATGCAGAAACAGCACCGGCATGCCATCCGGATTGCCGCTCTGTTCGAACGCAATGCGATGCCCGCCGGTCACCGCGAGGTGATCGCTGTGGAAGGGCTGGATCGACGGATACAGGCTCACGGCAAGCGGCCGGCGCGGGGTATCGGCGCTACTCGAGCTTGAACAGGATCGGCACCGTCACGCGGAACTCGCGGCCGCGGGTCGCGTCCGGCGGTGCGGGCAGATTCTTCGCCCGCTTGACCTTCGCGACGGCCTCCTCGTCCAGCACTTCGTAGCCGCTCGATTTCAGGATCTTCACGTCCTTCACCAAGCCGTCGGCACCGAACAGCACACTGACGTCGGTCGTGCCCTGCCAGCCCAGCATCTGGGCTCGACGCGGGTAGCGCTGATCCCGGCCGATCTCCTTCGACAGCAACAGGCCGTACTGCTCCAGCGCACCGCGATCGATCGGTGGTGCCGTCGGCGCACCGTCCACCGCCGGCCGCGGCGGACCCGGACGGTTCGGCGCCGGACCGCTGACCTGCGGCGTGGCGGGTTGCGGCGTAAGCGTCGGCGCTGCCGTGGACGGTAGCGGCACGGCCGGTGCCGCCGTCACGGCCGGCGCCGATTCGAGTACCGGCGCCGGCCGGGTCGGGGCAACGTCGGGCCGGACATCCCGTTGCGGGGCCGGGGTTTCGCGGACGTCGGGGCGGACCGACGGCGCGGCGACCGGCGGTGGGGCCACGTCGACCCGGGCTTCCGGACGTGCCGTCAGCGCGGGATTCACCTGCACCTGGGGTCTCGGTTCGGCCCGCAGGTCGGGCCGCACTTCCGGCCGGGCTTCGGGCCGCGGCGCTT
>JAHCKV010000692.1 GCA_026125595.1 Burkholderiales bacterium
GTGGTTTCGGCACGTTCGAGGAGATTTGCGAGATGGTCACGTGGAGTCAGCTCGGCATCCATACGAAACCGTGCGGGCTGCTCAACGTGGACGGTTACTACGACCCGTTGCTGCAATTGTTCGATCAGGCCGTGGACGAAGGATTTCTGCTGCCGGCCTACCGGCGGTTGATCGTCGCGGCCGAAACACCGGAAGTGCTGCTCGACCGACTTTCGGAGCCGTTGCTGCCGTCGCCCATGGCCCGTCTGGCCCGGGAGAACGCATAATCGCGGTTGCGCGCGTCACTGCCGCCCTCGCGAATCGTCACCTTCCCCGAAAGAGAACAACACTTATGCCCATTTCAAAAGGTATCCGTCGTCTCGTCGATGAAGCGAACGCCCGCATCCGCACGTTGCCGGTTGCCGAGGCGCTGAAGGCCCACGCCGATGCCAATGTGCAGTTCGTCGACCTGCGCGACATACGCGAACTGGAGCGTGAAGGCACCATCCCCGGTGCGTTCCACGCACCGCGCGGCATGCTCGAATTCTGGGTCGACCCCGACAGTCCGTATTTCAAGGACGTGTTCGGCAGCGGCAAGCAGTTCGTGTTCTTCTGCGCGTCGGGCTGGCGCTCGGCCCTGGCCACCGCCGCGGTCCAGGACATGGGACTCGAGCCGGTGAGTCATGTCGAAGGCGGGTTCAATGCGTGGAAGCAGGCCGGCGGCGCCGTCGTCGAGAAGCCGGCCAAGCCCGGCTGAACGGTCATCGGGCACCGCTGAATGATCCGTTCCCGCCTCAACGCGCGCAGCGAAGAATTCCGGGCCGCCGCCGCGGCCATGGGAATGCTCGTCACCGATCTGCGGGCGCAGGTTTCGCGCGTGGCCGAAGGCGGCGGGGTCGCCGCCCGCGAGAAGCACCTCGCGCGGGGCAAGCTGCTCCCGCGCGAACGGGTGCGCCAACTGCTCGACGTCGGGTCGCCGTTCCTCGAGTTGTCGCAACTCGCGGCCCACGGCATGTACAACGCCGAATCGCCGGGTGCCGGCATCATCACCGGCATCGGCCGGGTCAGTGGTCGCGAATGTGTGATCGTCGCCAACGACGCGACGGTAAAGGGCGGCACCTATTACCCGATGACCGTGAAGAAGCATCTGCGCGCGCAGGAGATCGCGCGGCAGAACCGGTTGCCGTGCCTGTATCTGGTGGATTCCGGCGGCGCGAATCTGCCGAATCAGGACGACGTGTTTCCCGATCGTGACCACTTCGGCCGCATCTTCTTCAACCAGGCGAACATGTCGGCGGAGGGGATTCCGCAGATCGCCGTGGTCATGGGTTCCTGCACCGCGGGCGGCGCCTACGTGCCGGCGATGAGCGACGAGTCGATCATCGTCCGCCATCAGGGCACGATCTTCCTCGGCGGCCCCCCACTGGTGAAGGCGGCCACCGGCGAGATCGTCACCGCCGAAGATCTCGGCGGGGCCGATGTGCACACGCGGGTTTCCGGGGTGGCCGACCACTACGCGCTCGACGACCGCCACGCCCTCGACATTGCGCGCCGGATCGTCGGCAACCTGAATCACGACAAGCGGCTCGACGTCGCGGTGCGCGAACCGGTCGAGCCGCTGTATCCGCGCGAGGAACTGCACGGCATCATCCCGACCGACACACGCAAGCCGTTCGACGTGCGCGAAGTGATCGCCCGCGTCGTGGACGGCAGCGAGCTGGACGAGTTCAAGCAGAACTACGGCACCACGCTGGTCTGCGGCTTCGCGCACGTCTACGGCTACCCGGTGGGCATCGTCGCGAACA
>JAHCKV010000693.1 GCA_026125595.1 Burkholderiales bacterium
TCACTGCGTCTTCATCGACGAATTCTGTCCGTCCTGCTTGATGCGCAGATTGTTCTGCACCGACACGACACCGTCGCGCTTGCGGGCGATCTCGGTTGCCTTGTCGATCTGCGCCTGGGAATCGACGAAGCCGGACAACTGCACGCGGCCGCGATAGGTATCGACATTGATATCGCGCGCCTTCATGTCCGAATCTCCGATCAGCGCCGATTTCACGCCGGCCGTGATCGTCGCATCGTCCACGACCGTGCCGGCCGAGCGCGAGCTACCATCGGATGCACACCCGTATGCGCCGAGCGATAAAACGGCCACCAGTGCCAGCGCAAGCGTCGTGCGCGAGGTGGCCGGACGGGAATCACGTTGTACGCGGCTGTTCATCTTGAAACTCCTCGAGGAATGCACGGGGAATGTCGTCCGTGCGGCCGACGGGCACCGGAAAGTGAGCCCACCGGCGGATCCGCAATCGACGTGCCGAGCGCTACGGCACCAGCGGCAACCGCACGGTGAATACGCACCCGACATCACCGGACGTGACATCGAAAGACCCGCCGTGCAACCGTGCGAGCGTCCGTATCACGGAAAGCCGCACGCTGCGCAGACGATCGCAGGTCGGATCGCGATCGTCGTCGTCGATCAACCAGTCGAACGCCTGGAACAGTGCGATGCTCGATAGCGGTTCCGCGTGATCGATCACCTCGAACAACCAGCCGTCGTCGTCCATGCCGGTGCGGACGCGCACGACGGCTCCCATGTCGGATCGTTCGCTGGCGAATTCCAGCAGCATCGTCACCAGTTGCTCGAGGCGGCGCGGATCTCCGTGGATGATCACGTCATCCGCGCCCGGATCGATCTGCAGCTGCTGATCTTTCGTCGTCATCGATTCACGGGCGGATTCGACCGCTGCCGCGACGACCGTGCGAGCCAGCACCGGCTGTCGCGACAATGCCACGCTGCCGCCCAGGATCCGCACCTGATCGAGCATCCGGTCGATGTGTTCGACCTGCGCCTCGATGCCACCCTTGATGCCGGCGATGGCCCGATCGGTCTTCGCGGCCCGGTCGGCTGGCAGCGTGCGTTCAAGCACCGCCGTCCAACTGCGGATACCGCTCAACGACGAGCGAAGATCATGGCAGGTCCGGCTCAACCATTGATCGAGTATCCGGATGACCCGGCGCTGCTCATCGTGGTCGTCCATGCGTTCGTCCGCCAGCATCGCGGTCTGTATCTGCGGTCGCTCATTCATTGCCATCTCCCCCGATGCCCATGCGAAACCGGGCGCTCGCTCTCATTTCCGCCGAACTCTGCTCGACCTGCAGCAATCGGCAAACCCGGCCCCGCACGCTGCTGGAACACCCGTGGGTCAAGCGACCGATTCCTCGACCGTGCGAGGTGCCGCAGCGCGCTCCGGCGGCGGAACAGGTGGCGGTTCGCCGATCGGCGCGGGCGATCCCGGTGCGGGCGGATCGACTTCAGGCTCAGCCGGCGGCGCGTCCGGCGGTCCTTCCGGAACGTGGGGGGGAGGCGCCTCACCCGGCGGTACAGCGTCCGGAACCGGCCACTGCGCGCGTCGGGTCGACGTCATTCGAATACCTCTCGGGATCTGCCGGCGTCGTCGTGCGAACGCGCATTGAGCGACGGTCCGTCGTCTTCCTCCCCCTCCTCCTCGTCGTCGTCCTGACTGGCATACGATTCGAGGCGGTTGTACAAGGTCTTCAGACTGACACCGAGCATTTCGGCCGAGCGCTTCTTGACACCCCCGCAGCGTTCCAGCGTTGCCA
>JAHCKV010000694.1 GCA_026125595.1 Burkholderiales bacterium
ATCCGGCTGCGGACCGGTCATGACGGAACGAACATGTAGCCGACACCGCGCACGGTTTTCAGCACGGCGGGTTTGTCCGGGTTCGATTCGACCTTGCGGCGCAGCCGCATGATGCGCAGATCGATGGAGCGATCGAACACATCCCAGCCCCGGTTGTGCGCCTGCTCCATGATCTGATCGCGATTCAACGGGCGGTTGGGATGGCGGGCGAACAACGCCAGCAGATCGAACTCGGCCGCGGTCACCGGAATCTCGGCCCCGTTCGCAGCGAGCAACCGGCGTTCGTCCAGATCGAGTTCGCACAGCCCGAATCGTACCCGGCGGCCCGGATTGGCGGCATGCACGACCACAGGTGCTTCGGACGCGGCGGGCGGCGTGGTCTGTACCCGCCGCAGCACGGCGCGGATACGCGCCAGCAGTTCGCGCAACTCGAAGGGCTTCGGCACGTAGTCGTCCGCACCCAGCTCCAGCCCGACGATGCGATCCACCGATTCGCTCGCCGTCGTCAGCATCACCAGCCCCATTCGCGGATGGGCTTCCCGCAGCCATCGAGCCAGTGACAGGCCGTTCTCGCCCGGCATGTTGATATCGAGGATGGCGAGGTCCGGCGGATTCTCGGCGACGAGACGACGCGCGGCGATGGCGTCCGCGGCGTCACGCACCGAAAAGCCTTGGCGCACGAGATACTCTCGGAGCAGCGCGCGCAACTCGGGTTCGTCGTCCACCACCAGGACGCTGGCGGTCGCCGCGGACACAGGGCCGCTGGAGGGGGTCTGGCTGGGATATGGATCCGTCATCGTCGGCAGTCTCGCGTCGGGCGCCCGGGGTGCCGGCGCGATCGTACCTCACGGCGCGCAGTCGGCGGACCGACACCGCGATCAGGTGGGGATGATGATCGACGACAGTGGTTTCGCGACTGCTTCAACGACGGCGGTCTTCGCTTCGTGGTTTTCAACGCCAGAACTGCCACCAGGTGCGCGGCGACGGCGATACCGGCGTCAGCAGGGCGATGGCCTCGGCATGGGTCTGCCGGTTCCAGCGTGTGGCATGGGCGCGGTCCCGCGCCAGTTCCAGCGCCGTGGCCTTGGCGGGAATCTCGTAGCCGGGCCCGAACGCGAACGACATGTGGCGTTCGCGCCAATGGGACGGACGCAGCGTGCGGGATGCCGGATCCGCACCATGTTCCAGCAACGCGCGCAACCGCGACACGGAATCGTCGAGGGCCGCCGTGTGCAGTGGCGTCAGGCCGTCGGTGTTCCGCACTTCGATGCCGACCACCAGCAGTGCGGGATGGAACGTCCGATGCAGCGGAACGTTGCCGTAGCGGTCTCGCGCCGCGGGATCGGCGCCGGCAGCGAGCAGTGCCTCGACGACCTTGCCACCCGCTTCGTGCAACGGCGTTTCCCCGCCGGCGTTGAGGGCGCCCACCTTCGCGCCAGCGCGCACCAGCACCGGCACGCACTCGGCGCAACCGAATCGCGCCGCCATGTGCAGCGGCGTGGCACCTTCGTGGGCCGCGGCGTTGACGTCCTGGCCGGCGGCGATCAGACGTTCGATCAGTTGCACCCGGATCTTGCCGCCCACGTGGATGGCCTTGTGCAGCAGCGACGTGTTCCAGTCGTCCACGGGATACGGTTCACCGCTTCGACGGTACTCGTGCAGAAGACGATCGACTTCGCGCAGATCCTCGGCCGCGAACGCGTCGCGGAACTGGTAGAACGGCTGAACTTCCACTTCGGCGGTGGCATTCATGGTCGTGAGCAGACTGACGGCGAGAA
>JAHCKV010000695.1 GCA_026125595.1 Burkholderiales bacterium
GCTGTTGTTCCTCGCCGCCGAACCGCTGACCGACAAGCTCGTGTGGGAAAACGGCAACCGCTACACGTTCCGGTTGCGAACGTCGACGTACATGCAGACCGCGATGCTGGTGGCGGAGGCAGCCCAGTTGAAGAAGAAGCGCTGGGCGCTGGTCTATCCCAACTACGAGTACGGACAATCGGCGGTGTCCGCTTTCAAGTCGCTGCTGAAGGCGAGCCAGCCCGACGTCGAGTTCGTCGTCGAACAGGCGCCGCCGCTGGGCAAACTGGATGCGGGCGCCGTCGTGCAGGCATTGGCCGCCGCCAAACCCGACGCGATCTTCAGTGCGATGTTCGGGGCCGATCTGGCGAAGTTCGTCCGCGAGGGCAACACGCGCGGACTGTTCCGCGACCGCACCGTCGTCAATCTGCTCGCCGGCGAACCGGAGTATCTCGATCCGCTGAAGGACGAGACGCCCGACGGTTGGATCGTCACCGGCTACCCGTGGGCGGACATCGCGACGCCTGAACACAAGCGCTTCCTCGCGGCGTATCAGAAGCGCTGGAACGACTATCCGCGCCTGGGCTCGGTGGTCGGCTACGCGGCGGTGGCAAGCCTCGCCACGGCGATCCGCAAGGCCGGCAGCACCGACGCCGAGAAGCTCATCGTCGCGCTGCGCGATCTGCCGGTCGACACGCCGTTCGGTCCGATCACCTATCGCGCGATCGACCATCAATCCACGATGGGCGCTTTCGTCGGCCGTCTGGCAAACCGGAACGGCAAGGGCGCCATGGTGGATTGGACCTACCGCGACGGGCGCGACTTCCTGCCGCCGGACGCCGAGGTGAAACAACGCCGACCGGCGGACTGACGCGGACGACGTTCGCGTTGCGTCCGCCCGCGGCGCCCGATGACAAGATTGCCGAAGGCTCCCATCGGATGTCGAAGTGACGGCCGCTGATCTTCTCGCCCAACTGGTCACAGGTCTGGCGCAGGCGTCGACGCTGTTCCTGCTCGCGTCCGGGCTGTCGTTGATCTTCGGCGTGACCCGCATCGTGAACTTCGCGCACGGCTCGCTGTACATGGTGGGTACGTATGCCGGCATCACGCTCGCCGAACGGTTCGGCGGCGGCGCGTTCGGCTTCTGGGGTGCGGTGCTGGGCGCGGGCATCGGCGTCGCGGTCATCGGCGCGATCATCGAGATCGCGATCCTGCGCCGCATCTATCGCGCGCCGGAACTGTTCCAGTTGCTGGCAACGTTCGGCGTGGTGCTGGTGTTGAAGGATGCCGCGCTGTGGATGTGGGGGCCGGAGGACATCCTCGGCCCGCGCGCCCCGGGACTGAAAGGCGCGATCGACATTGCCGGATCGCCGATCCCGCAATACGACCTGCTGCTCGTCGTGGTCGGCCCCGCGGTGCTCGGGCTGCTGCACGTGCTCCTGACGCGCACCCGCTGGGGCATGCTGATCCGCGCGGCGACCGAGGACCGCGACATGGTCGGCGCACTCGGGGTGCATCCGGGCTGGCTGTTCACCGGTGTGTTCGTGCTCGGCAGCGGTCTGGCCGGACTCGCCGGGGCGCTGCAGATGCCGCGGGAACCCGCGAGTCTGGCGCTGGACCTCACCGCGATCACCGACGCGTTCGTCGTCGTCGTGATCGGCGGCCTCGGCAGTCTCGGCGGCGCATTCATCGCCGCACTGATCATCGGCCTCACCAAGGCATTGTGCTTCGCGCTGGGCACGGTGGATGTGCTCGGCACGAGCTTCAATCTGTCGAAGTTCACGCTGGTGGTGGAATTC
>JAHCKV010000696.1 GCA_026125595.1 Burkholderiales bacterium
CGAGCATCCCGATGATCGCCTCCGGCATGTTGGCGACGATGGCGGCGACGCGGTCACCGGGACCGACGCCGGCGGCCCGCAGGGCCTGGGCAAGGCGCGAGACCGCGTCGTACACGTCGCCGAACGACAGCGTGCGCTGCACCTTGTTCTCGCCGCGGAACACCATCGCCGGCGCATCGTCGCGGCGGCGCAACTGGTTCTCGGCGAAATTGATCACGGCATCGGGAAACCAGCGGGCGCCGGGCATCCGGTCGCCGTCGATCAGCACCCGTTCACCCTTGACGCCCGCCACTGCGCAGAAATCCCACAGCGCGCTCCAGAACGCCGCCGGTTGCGTGACCGACCACTCCCACAGGGCGGCGTAGTCGTCGGGCCGTACACCGCAGGTCTTCTGCAGGTGATCGACGAAGCGGGTGAGATTGGCCTGCGCCTTCCGTTCGGGCGAGGGGGACCAGAGGGGTGCGTTCACGAAGACTCCAGAATCGGGTTCAGGCACGGCCGGGACGGCGCACCGGGACAAACCGGCATGGTACGAGAGCCCCCCGCGCTGCAGCAATCCGCGCCGGCAAATCGGAGCCGACTGCACGCCCCTGCGAACGGTCGATGCGTCGACGGAAATCGGATTGACCGTGGTTGCAGGTCGCAATTAGCATCGGTCAAACGGTTCCCCTGACGTCGTCGCGTCCCCCGTGGCGTCGGCGCGATCACCAAAACAACGACCGGAGGAGGAGTGGCCGCCGCACAGTTCCGGCAACGGAGCCTGTAGCGTGGGTCCGTGCGCGCTTGGCCGAGTTCCTGCAGTTCCTGTTCTCGGGCGTCACCAGCGGCTCCATCTATGCGCTGGCGGCGCTCGGCTTCGCGATCATCTTCAACGCGAGCGGCGTGATCAATTTCGCTCAAGGCGAATTCATCATGCTCGGTGGCATGGTCACCGTGTTCCTGGTCGCCGCCGGAACGCCGCTGCCGCTGGCGATCGCCGGTGCCATCGGCATCGCGGTCGTGGCCGGCATGCTGCTCGAGAAAGTCGCCATCGAGCCGGCGCGCGATGCCGATGTCGTCACGCTGATCATCATCACGATCGGCGCATCCATCCTGATCCAGGGCGTCACGCGCATCCTGCTCGGCAACGCGCAGCACGCGCTGCGACCGTTCAGCGGCGACACGCCGATCATGATCGGCGGCGCGAGCCTGTTGCCGCAGAGCCTGTGGGTGCTCGGCGTGTCGACCGTGATCGTCGTTGCACTGTGGGGGTTCTTCAACCGCACGCTGACCGGCAAGGCGATGCTCGCCACGTCGTACAACCGACTGGGTGCGCAGCTGGTCGGTGTCGACGTGCGGCGCGTCTGGCTGGTCGCGTTCGCATTGTCCGCGGGGCTCGGGGCCGTGGCTGGCGCGCTCGCGACGCCGATCACGATGACGGCCTACGACGCGGGCCTGATGCTCGGCCTCAAGGGATTCGTCGGCGCGACCCTCGGCGGCCTCGGCAGCGGTGCCGGGGCGGTGCTGGGCGGCTTGCTGCTCGGTGTCGTCGAAGCCATGACGGCGGGTTACGTCTCGTCTGCATACAAGGATGCCGTTCCGTTCGTGCTGATCCTGACGGTCCTGTGCTTCATGCCGCGGGGATTGCTGGGCGCCCGTTCCGCGGAGCGGGTCTAGATGAGCGGTCGCAACAAGGGCCTGCTGGTGCTGCTCGGCGTGTTGGTGCTGCTGCCGTGGCTGCTGCCGAACCGCTATCTGCTGGATGTCGTGAACCGCATCGGCATCAACGCGA
>JAHCKV010000697.1 GCA_026125595.1 Burkholderiales bacterium
CCGACCCCTCGCGGGGCCGGGTTCGGCAATGGGACGCGGGCGATTACAGCGCGCCGTTGTCCCAGGGGCCGGTGATGGCGAACGTGATACCGGGGGACTGGATGTTCACGAACAGCCATTCGTTGTGGAACGTGGCGCCGGCGAACTCGGAGCTGCGGAAGTCACCGGTGAAGCCCTTGAAGCCGTCGAGGACCACCTGGTTCTCGCAGAACGGGAACAGCGTCGCGTCCGGCGTCAGGCCGTGCATGCGTTGCGGCACGCGGCCGCCGTCTTCGCACAACAGCAGGCTGCCGCGCGGGCTCCACGCGCAGTTGTCCGGATTGTTCAACGTCGTGGCGCCGGGCGATTCGTAGACCATCGTCAACGTCTGCGCACGCGGATCGAACTTGTAGATCTGGCCTTGACCGACGGCACCGCCGCTGGTGGAGATCCACCAGATCATGCCGTTGCCATACCAGCAGCCTTCACCGCGGCTGAAGCGCGCGCCGCCGAGATCGCGACCTTGCTGGAACACACCGCGGCCGGTGGTGGTGCCCGGCAGATACGGTTGGTTCGGATCGGCGATGTCGACCCATTCCACGTCCCAGGTCTTGCCGTTGGCGAATCCGCCGTTCAGGTTGTCCTGGTGGACACCGACGATCTTCAGCATCTGCAGCTTGCCGCCCAGCGCAAGACGCGTCGGTGTGTTCGGGATGAAGCGGTAGAAGCCCGAGTTGCTGCCGGAATCTTCGGTCAGGTAGACGACACCGGTGACCGGGTCGATGGCGACGGCTTCGTGCACGAAGCAGCCCAGACCGATGATCGGCGTCGGGATCGCGTTGCCGAAGGCCGGCACGTCGAACACGTAGCCGTGTTGCTTCGTGTAGGCCGCGTTGGTCAGCGGACCGCTGGTGTTCTCTTCACAGGTGAGCCACGAACCCCACGGCGTCGGGCCGCCCGCACAGTTGTTGATCGTGCCGGCAATGCTGGCCCAGGCGCCCATCCATTGTCCGGTGCGCGGGTTGAACGCGAGGCTGGTCGTGCCGCCGGTCGCGACCGGATCGTAGGTGATCTTGGCCGGACCGTAGGAACCGGAAACGCCGGTGATCTCGTGGTTGCGGACCATGACAATGCGGTTTGCATCGACACCGCAGACGGCCATGCCGTCGTGCGAACGCGGCGTCGCGATGCCGTCGGACATCGTGTCGCCGGTCCAGCCGAACGACTTGTACTTGAAACCTTGCGGCAGGCTCAGCAGCGGCAGACCGGTGGTTTCGTCGGCGACCGGCGCCAGCGGACCATAGGCCGGGTCGTAGGGCAGCACGGCGGCTTGCGCCTTGCCGGCGCCGATCAGTTCATAGGGCATCGCGGCGACGAACGCGGCGGCGACACCACCACGCAGAAAGCTGCGGCGGCTGTAGCTCCAGTGGGGATCGAGGTTCGCGGGCTTTTCGCCGTTGGCGATATCGCGGATGACATCGACGAGTTCTTCTTTGTGGGGATTCTTCGATTGGGACATTCGGGTCTCCGAAATTCGTGTGGTGTACGTGGCGTGCAACGACGGCGTCTGCCGTCGCGACGGGATGCGACGATCAGGCGGAACGAGCGCGACGACGGCGAGCAACCAGCGCCAGCGCGCCCAGGCCCAGGCCCATCAGTGCGTAGGTTTCGGGTTCCGGCACGGCGACGGAGATCGCGTAGTCGGCGCCCGCGGCGGCCAACTCATAGGTGCTGACGGCCACGACATAGGTGCCGGTTCCGAGAGACAAGAAGTCGATCCTGGCGTCGG
>JAHCKV010000698.1 GCA_026125595.1 Burkholderiales bacterium
TCGAACGTCATGCGTCCGGGAAGAAAGTTGAGTACGGCCGTTCCCATTCCCAATGGGGCCGCCGTCGTCGCCGGAATCCGGCGGGAAGCGCACGCGGCGAACACGGCGCGCCGGATGTCGAGCACGAAGAAATCGAGTCCGTCGACATACAGATCGACGCCGTCCAGGAATGAGTCGATATCATTCAGCTGGACCCCCTTCGGGAATGTCCGGATCTCGAGTTCCGGATTGATATCCTTCGCCAACTCGACCATGACGTCGAGCTTGGGGCGTCCGACGCTGCTCATTGTGGCGCCGACCTGTCGATTGAAGTTGGCTTGATCGAAGGTGTCGAACTCGGCGAGGTTGAACTTGCCGATGCCGAGGCGGGCGAGTGTCAACAGATGGAATCCACCGACGCCGCCCAATCCGGCAATCGCGATTCGTGCATTGCGCAACCGTTTCTGCTCGTCCTCCGTCACCCAGCCGATATTGCGGTCGAAGGCACGTTCGTAGTCGAACGACGTGAAATTCGACATGGGTCGGTCTACACGCTCTGCCGCAGCGCTGCGGCCACGTCGATCCGAGTGGCGCGATACGCGGGCACGAGCGCCGCAAGCACGACCGCGCTGAAGCCGATGATCGCTGCAGTCCACGCAGCGGCCGGCGTCAATCGGATGCGCGCGATATACGGCAGATCGGCGTTTGGCGGCGGCGGCATCGGAATGCCGATCTCCGAGACGACGATGGCGATGCCCATGCCGAGCGCGATCCCGATCCCGACGCCGATGAACCCCAGCAATATGCTCTCGACCAGTACCTGTCGAAACAGCTGGCTGCTGCGATTGCCGAGCGCGCGTGCGGTGCCGAACTCGGCCGTCCGTTCGAACACCGACGAATTCACTGCGTTGACGACACCCAGCAGAATCATCAGCAGGATGATCACGCGCAATCCACCGAACTGCCGTTCGTACATCTCCACGGTCTTCGGATAGAAGTCGTTCAACTGATCCCACGTGCGAACTTCCTGGCCGCGCCAGACCGTGCGTTCGATCAGTGTCGACGCTACGGGATGGGTGTCGGAGGTGGAGTTCAATGTGATCACGAGGGTGTTTACACTGTTCGTGTTCAGCAATTCCTGGGCTGCTCCCAACGGAATCTTCACCGCGCGATTGTCGTAGTCCTTCGAAAAGGTCTGGAATACGCCGACCACTGTGAGATCGAGCGTATTCATCGCGCCGTCCGACGTACTGACGATCATCACGACGTGGTCACCAGGCTTCAACTGCAAAGCCTTGGCGACACCGTGTCCGATGATCGCGGAATAGTGGTCGGTGTCGTTCAGTCGACGGCCGGCCGACAGCTTCAGGAAGCTGCTCAGCTTTTCTTCCTTGCCGGGTTCGACGCCTTCACCGATCACCGGCAGATCTGCTTTTCCATTGTTGAGCAATCCGGAGAAGCTCAATCGGGCCATGACATCCTGCACCTGAGGAAGGGATCCGATCTTCTTCTTGTCGCCCTCGGGGTCGCTGACCAGATACTTGTCGGGCTGGTGGGTGCCGTAGGCGTAGTAGCCACCTTTCGCGAGCTGAATGTGCCCGCTCTGCGAATGCACGATCGCCTCGCCCAACTGATAGAAAACGTCTTCGATGAATCCCTGGCTCAGAAGCAGACCGGCAGTACCGAATGCGACCGCGATCACGACCGATGCCGACCGCGTCGTCTGGCGCTGCGCGTTTCGATACGCGAGCCGCAACGTGGTGAGCCACGGCAGCCGCGTGGCCTTC
>JAHCKV010000699.1 GCA_026125595.1 Burkholderiales bacterium
CCGGACTTCCTTCTCGCGATCCAGTGCGATGATCGTGACCGATGTTTCGCGCTTTCAGGCCGTGCTGCTCAATCTCGTGCTGAACGCTCGGGATGCCATGGCGAAGAAGGGCAGCATTTCCATCGAGGTACGCCGGCTTGCCGCGGATGGGCAGGATTGGGTCGAAATCAGTGTCTCCGACGACGGCGTGGGCATGGACAAGGAAACATTGAGCCGGGCATTCGATCCGTTCTTCACCACCAAGGCGCCGGGCCGGGGCAACGGGCTTGGCCTGAGCCAGGTCCGGACGTTTGTCGAGTACAACAAGGGTGAGTTTGAGATTGACAGCGCGCCCAACAAAGGCACGACGATATGGCTGCGCCTGCCTGCCGCCTCATGATGGGGAGGTTTTGCGGCTAGGCGCGGAAGGGGGACAGTTGCTGGATATTCTTATCGCCGATGATCACCCGGTCGTCCGTTCTGGCATTCGCGCCGTTCTCGCGGCGCGACCGGACTGGCGGGTATGTGGCGAGGCCGCGACGGGCGAAGAAACGGTTCTGCTGGCGAACCAACTGCAGCCCGAAATCGTCATCGTCGACTATGCCTTGCCGGTCCTCAACGGCATTGAGGCCATGCGGCAGATCAGGAAAGCCGCGCCGAAAACGAAGCTGCTCGTCTACACAATGCATGACGACGATACGCTGGTCCGGGAGGCGGTGATCGCCGGCGCCCAGGGCTACATCCTCAAGAGTGAGGACGATGCGACACTGCTGGCGGGCGTCGATGCCCTCGCCCGCGGGCAGAGTCACTTCTCCCAAAAAGTGAGCGCATGGCTGCGTCCGGAGCTGCTCGGCGGTCGATCGGTTCCGGGGCCTTTGACCACTCGCGAGCGCGCGGTCGTTCAGCTCGTTGCCGAGGGAGACACGAACCAGGAAATCGCCGATCGCTGGGGTGTGAGCATCAAGACCGTCGAGACGCAACGCGCCTCGGCCATGCGGAAGCTCGGGTTGCGTTCGGCTGTCGACGTGGCGCGCTACGCCATCCGCAACAGGCTGATCCAGCCCTGAAACGCCGCTCTCGGCGGTGTCGGCGCCCAGGCGCCGGAGAACTTCGCGGCATTTTTCAGGTGTTGACCCGATTGCACACGATGGGCCCCTTGCTCAATCTTGCCTGACTGGCTGAGTGCCATGGATTGCGCGAGCCCCGATAGTGTCGAAAGTTATCGGTGGTCGATATATTGTATTGATGAAGTACAAATTTGTAGTTGTTAGGTTGTTATGGACGTATTTGTCCGTATGTGACAGTTAAGTCTCCTGTCATTATTTAGCAAAATCTTAGGGATCTCAACGTTAATACGATTCCCGTCCATCGGTTCATCTGAGCCGGTGGGAGCTTGCCGCGGCTTCGGCCGCGCAATCACGTTGCGCCATAGGCCCGCATTCCGTGCCGATCGCACGGCCGGTGGCTGATGGCGCAACGGCTACGGGGGAAAGTATGCTGATAGAAGGCACTGAACGGGAGATGGGCGATGACGACATCATCGTCTCCAAGACCAACCTCAAAGGTCATCTGACCTATACCAACGACGCGTTTCTCGACATCGCCGATTTCACCGCAACGCAGGTGCTGGGCAAGCCGCACTCGATCCTGCGCAATCCCGCGATGCCGCGCTGCATCTTCAAGCTGTTGTGGGACACCATCCAGAGCGGCCGCGAAGTCTTCGCCTACATCGTCAATCGGACGCGCGGCGGCGACTATTATTGGGTGCTTGCCCACG
>JAHCKV010000007.1 GCA_026125595.1 Burkholderiales bacterium
TGAGGGCCCGGTGGAGACCGATGTGTCGCCAAGAATGGCTTGACAACCATCCAGGACGTCGTTCGCGATTCGCGAATCTGTGAACCTGGAAGGATTATAGCCATACGACCGATGCTGCTGACCAGCTTTGCCGGGCAAAAGTTTCGAGGGTCTCAAGCCATATTCGTGCTCAATCGAGGCACATCAAGCGTTTGGCGGCGATTGCTGGAGTGATCTGGCCACAGGGAGGCGGGTCGGAAAACGGTGAAACAGTCGGTGCCAGCGTCACTTTTTCCGAAGCAGGCGCGCAGAAAAAGCGAAGGGTCGACGCGGCTGCGGCGGGCACAATCGCAACATAACGACACAGAAAACCGTCACGCGAGGTGGTCTTCCAATCCCATCGACAAGGAACTCGGGATGATCACGCACGCACGCTTCATGACATGGCTTCGCATCGCTGCGCTGGTTTTCGCAGCCACGCTGTTTGCCGGAACGGCCCAGGCCGGCAAGCTCCGCATCGGCCACACCACGTGGGTGGGCTACGGTCCGCTGTATCTGGCGCGCGATCTCGGATATTTCAAGGAAGGCGGCCTCGACGTCGATCTGCGCGTCATCGAAGACGGTTCGATGATCATGACGGCCGTGGCGGGCGGAAACCTCGACGGCGACGCGTCCACGCTGGACGAGATCATGAAGTACCGGTCACCGGAAACCTGCTTCAAGGCGGTGCTGGTGCTCGATGAAAGTCACGGCGGCGATGGTGTCGTGACCGGTTCGAAGATCATTGCACTGAAGGATCTGAAGGGCCAGACCGTCGCGATGAACGAAGGCTCCACGTCGCAGTTCTGGTTCAGCATTCTGCTGACCAAGGAAGGCATGACGCCCGCCGACGTGAAGATCGCCAACATGACCGCCGACGACGCGGCAGCGGCGTTCATCGCGAAACGCGTACCGGCCGCGGTCACGTGGGAACCGCATCTGTCGCTGGTCAAGAAGAAGAAACAGGGCAAGGTGCTGGTCGACAGCGCGTCGACCCCGGGCGTGATCGTCGACGTCGTGGCGTTGCGCTGTGATGTGATCGAAAAGCATCCGCAGGACGTGGCGGCACTGGTGAAGGGTTACTACCGCGCCATCGCCTACATGAAGAAGAACCAGAACAAGGCGTACGCCATCATGGCGAAAGGCGTGGGCGGCTTCCTGCAGGATCCAAAGGACTTCGCCGATGCCGCGAAGGGCGTGCGGTTCTTCGACAAGCCGATGAACATCGCATTTCTCGGTACGCCGGCGCAACCGGGCGATGCGGCGGATCTGATCAAGCTCGGCAGTCAGGTGTGGAGTCAGCTGGGCAAACTGAAGATGGACCTGGACTACGCCACACTGATCGAACCGAAGTTCGCATCGGAATGATGCGGCAGCGTCGTTGAACGGAAATCCCCATGCCCCATGGGGATTCCGCTGCATCGATCATGCGAGTGCCGGCTGCGGTGATTCGAGGCGCGTCGTCAGTCGCAGCAGAAATTCCACGAAGCTGCGCAGTTCCGTGCGCGTGATGAATTCGTCGGGCTTGTGCCCCTGGGCCATGTCGCCCGGGCCGCACAGCACAGCGGGAATGCCGGCGGCCGCATAGAGCCCGCCTTCCGAGCCGAAGCTCACGGTGCCGGCGGGATGCCCCGTCAGGGTGTGCATCCAGCGGGCGATTTCTGCATCGGCGGCGGTGTCCAGCGCCGGGTAGTCGATGACCGATTCGAATCGAATATCCGATTCGGGTGCGATGGCGCGCATCTGCGGCAACAGATCCGCCGCCGCATAGTCGCGGATGTCGTTCGCCACCCTGTCGAGATCGGTCGGGTCCACCGCGCGTGCCTCGAACACGAAACTGCACTGGTCGGGCACGACGTTCACGCTGACTCCACCGTGCACGACGCCGGTCTGTACCGTCGTGAACGGTGGGTCGAATCGAGGATCCGACCGTCCACGGACACGAAAGTCGTCGGCCAGCGTGCGCAAGCGGACGATCATCCGCGCGGCATGCTCGATGGCATTCACGCCGTCCGGCGTATGCGCGGAATGACAGGCGTGGCCAGTGACGTCGCAGCGCAGCGCGATCTTGCCCTTGTGGCTGAGCACCGGTCGACCGCGTGTCGGCTCGCCGATGATGGCGCCGAACGGCTTGGGTTCCCGCTGCGCCACCGCGGCGAGCATCGAGCGGATGCCGATGCAGCCGACTTCTTCGTCGTGGCTCAGCGCAAGGTGCACCGGCCTCGACAGGCGGCGCTGCGCAAACTGCGGAATCAACGCCAGCACGCATGCGATGAAGCCTTTCATGTCGGTCGTGCCACGCCCATACAGTTTGTCGCCTTCGTCGCCGAGCACGAACGGATCCCGCGTCCAGGGCTGACCCTTCACCGGCACGACATCGGTATGGCCGGAGAGCACGAGGCCGGGCACGCGCGCATCGCCGCCGAGCGTGGCCCACAGATTCGCCTTCTGCCCGGTTGCGTCGGGGAACAGTTCGCAGTCGATGCCGTGCTTCGCCAGCAGGGCGCGCACGTATTCGATCAACGCGAGATTGCTGTCCGCGCTGACCGTGGGAAACGCCACCAGGTGACGCAGATGGTCGATGGCGGCGTCGAGCAACGGTTCGAGGGTGTCCATGGCGGTTCCTGTCAGGCTGTCGGGTCGTGCAGAGCGGCGAGACCCGTGATCTCGCGTCGGAACGGCAATGCGTCGTCGCCGACCGCGGGGCCGTCGAACGCTTCGGCGTGTCGTCGACCTCTGTACCCGGCGGCGGCGATGGTGCCCGGCGCCCATGCATCGCCGATGGTCTGCATCGACCGCAGGCCCGCATCGGCCCAGTCGGCGGTTCGCGCTTCCAGCGCCGAGGCCAGGCCATCTTCCGGCCAGCGGGCCGTCACGGGCACGACCGCATCGGCCGCCAGCGCCTCGATTCGACCGGTGAACACGCAGCGCAACAGCACGTGATCCGGCTCGACATGCACCAGACCGGTGTGCGGCCGGATGGTCACGCCGGCTTCGAGCAGACGCCGCTGGATCCGGTGCTGTTCCATCGTGTTGAACGTCCAGTCGGAGGCGCGCGACGCCGTCGTCACCAACGTCACCGCATACCCTTCGCGGGCGAGCAGTTCGGCGAGCACGCCACCCAGATAGTAGTGGTCGTCGTCGAACACCACGACTTGTCGGCCCGCCGGACGTTCGCCGGCCATCAGCGCGTCGGGTCCGACGATCCGTGCGTCCGCGGCAATCGGCATCGGCCGCGTGTGCAACCGGCCCACACCGTCGGTGCGCCAGTGCGATCCGGTGGCGACGACGACATGATCGAAGCCGAATGCGAGCACGTCGTCGGGCCCGAGGCGGCTGTCGAGATAGATCTGCGCGCCGGCGTGCTTGCGCAACTGGAATTCCCGGTAATCGCGCACGCGGGCCCATGCGGCGAGGCCGGGCAGCCTGGATTCGATCGAGACGCGCCCGCCGAGGGCGCGGCCGGCTTCCGCGAGTGCCACGTCGTAGCCCCGGTTCGCCAGCGCGAGCGCGCATTCGAGGCCGGCCGGACCGCCACCGACGATCAGTACCGACGCATCGCTCGTCTTCGGCCGGATCCGTTCCGGGTGCCAGCCGCGACGCCACTCTTCGCCCATGGTCGGATTCTGCGTGCAGCGGATCGGCGATTGCGTGAAATCGCCGGACACGCAGATATTGCAGCCGATACATTCGCGGATGTCGTCGACGCGGCCCTCGTCGATCTTTCGCGGCAGGAACGGATCGGCGATCGAGGGTCGCGCGCAGCCGATCAGATCGAGGATGCCGCGGCGCACCTGGCGCACCATCGCGTCCGGCGATGTGAAGCGGCCGACGCCGACGATCGGCTTGGTGGTGAGTTGCTTGAAGCCGGTGACGAACGGTTCCTGGAAGCCCTCGTCGGCGAAGCGGGAAGTCTGGCTGTCGTCTTCCCAACTGCCCATGACCAGATCCCACAGATCCGGCAGCTCGCCGATCATGCCGAACGCATCCTCGGCCTCCGAGCGGTCGAATCCGTCCGCGCCGAGCAGTTCGTCGACGGTGATGCGCACGGCGACGGCGGCGGTGTCGCCGACTGCGTCCCGCGTGTCTTCGATCACTTCGCGCAGCAGCCGCACGCGATTCTCCAGCGTGCCGCCGTAGTCGTCCTTGCGGTCGTTGTAGCGGCGCGACAGGAAATGATGCAGTCCGCCCAGCGCGTGTCCGGCGTATACGTAGACGATGTCGAAGCCCGCGTGCCGTGCCCGCCGCACCGCCGCCCGATGCCAGCGCCGCAGCGCGTCGATATCACGCCGGGTCATCGCGCGCGCCTGCACCGGTTCGTTCGTGAATGTGGCAACGGGCAGATGCGCCGGCCCCATCGGCACTTCGCGCGACCACAGATTCGGACCGTTCATGCCGTTGTAGCAGAGTTCGATACCGGCGAGCGCGCCGTGGGCGTGCACGGCATCGGCCATGCGCGCCAGTGCGGGAATGTCGCGATCGTCCCAGAGTCGCAGTTCGATGAACGGCGTGATCTCGGACGTATGGTGGATCTCGACCTGCTCGGTGCAGACGACAGCCCAGCCGCCTTCGGCCTTGATGCCGCGCATGGTGGCCAGCGCGGTCGGATCGCGTTAGCCCATGCCGTTGCAGTGCGGCACCTGGTAGAAGCGGTTCTTCGCGGTGATCGGCCCGATCCTCACCGGCTCGAACAAGACATCGAAGCGGGCATCGCGCGTGGTCGCGGGGCGTGAATCGAGAGTCGTCAGCATGGCGGGTCCAGGAAGACTGCACCCGTCGCGTGGATCAGGCCTGCGGATGCGGGAAAGTGTCGCGGCACCAGGCTTCGAACGCCGCGAGCCGGCGCGTCTTGCGCAGGCCGCGTGCGGTGGCCACGCCCAGTACCATCGGTCGATAGCCCGGCGCGAGCGGAACGTAGGCCAGCGGCCGACCGTTCAGCGACGCACTGTTGCGCGGGCGCACGTTGACGAGACCGAAACCTTGTCCGGCAGCGACCAGCGACCGGATGACGTCGGGCTGCGGCGACCGGGCCGCGATCTGCGGCTGCAGGCCGTCGCGCTCGAACAGTCCGAGGAAATACTCGCGACTCGACGGCAGGTCGAGCAACACGAACGGTTCCCCGGCCAGCGCGGCGAGTTCGATCTGCGCTTGTCCGGCGAGGCGGTGTCCGCCAGGCAACAGCGCGCAAGGCGGCAATGTCGCCAGCGCTTCGAACGCCGTGTCTTCGGGAATGCCGAGGTCGTAGGTCAGCGCGGCGTCGAGCGCCCCGCGGCGCAGACTCTCCAGCAGCGCCCCGTGGTGATCTTCCGCGAACCGGACCCGCACCTGCGGATGGCTGCCGCCGAATCCGGCGATGACCTCCGGAATCAGCACCGGTGCCAGCGTCAACAGGCAGCCGACGGCCAACGGTCCCGCGACCGCATCGCCCAGCTCGTGCGCCACGGTGGAGAGTTCGCCGGCGTGATCGAGCAGGGTCCGCGCTTCGCGCAACAACCGTTCGCCGGCGGAGGTCAGCGACAGTCCCTGGGCATGGTGTCGCAGGAACAGTTGCACGCCGAACAGATTCTCGAGGTGGTGGATGGCCGACGAGATGGCGGGCTGCGAGATGTTCACCGCTTCGGACGCGAGCTTCACGCTGCCGGTCTCGCCGGCCGCGACGAAGTACTCGAGCTGGCGCAAGGTGTAGCGCAGAGGATGACGCATGGACCCGGGAACACAACCTTCCAACGCAGGTGCGACCAAGGTTAGCACGCGGCATTGCGCTCGATTCCGGGTGCTCCAACGTGGTGCGCCGATGCATCAGCGTTTGCCGGGATCTCCGGGTACGCCATAGGAGGGTGCGGCGGTCGGATCCAGTGCCCGCGTGACGTAGTCGCGCATCTGCGGTTGCCAGCGGTTCCACAGTGCGGTCAGTTCAGTGATCGGATCGCCGTCGGTCCAGTCGATGCGCAGATCCGCGACGGGCCACGCCACCTCCTCGACGACCAGCATGCCGGCGGAATGGATCGGGCCAGCCTCGCCGCCGGCTTCCAGCGCGGCGGCCATCGCGGCAAGCAGTCGCGTGCCGAGGCATGCGTCGGGCATCGCGACGAATTGCGCCACCATCACGTCCGGAATGTCGGGTCGCGACAAGAGATTGCCGGCCGCCGCCACATTGGCGGCGCGGGCCGATCCGTGGACTCCGAGCGTATGGCGGCCGGAGTACGTGGCCGTGCCGCCTTCGCTGTCGAGCACGGCGAGTTGGCGATACTCGATCGCGTGGCCGGTATCGATCAGATGCCGCAGCGCCGTTTCGGCGGAGTCGCCGCGGGCCAAGCGCTCGAGCCCCCGGGGACCCAGGGTCGGATCGGTGATGTTCTGCGTCGACACGACGCCGGCGCCGGATTGTGCCCAGGCACAGCGGGCGGCCACGGCAGGACTGCTCGACGCGACAGCCATGCCCATGGCGCCGGTCCGGGTGCAACGCGCGATGATCGAGAACGTCATGGCGGTACCGTCAGTCCGGAATCACCGCAGTCACGTCGATCTCGACCAGCCATTCCGGTCGCGCCAGCGCCGACACGACCACGCCGGTGGACACCGGGTGCACGCCCTTCAGCCAGCGACCGGTCACGCGATAGACGGCTTCGCGATAGCGGGGGTCCGTCAGGTAGATGACGATCTTGCAGATGTGGTCGAGCTTGGAGCCTGCTTCTTCGAGCAGCGTGCGGATGTTCTGCATCGCCTGTTCCGCCTGGGCGGCCGGATCGCCGATGCCGATGTTCTCGGCGGTGTCGAGCCGCTGGCCGACCTGGCCCCGCACGAACACGGTGGCGCCGCGGGCCACGACGACATGGCACAGGTCGTTGTCGAGCTTCTGTTCGGGATAGGTGTCGCGTGTGTTGAACGGACGAATGCGGGTGTGGGTGGGCATCGACAAGGTTCCGTGGAGTCGCTCAGGCGGCCTTCGCCTTGGGCACGCGTGCCGGCGCGGCATTGATGCGTTCCGACAGACCGGCGGATTTCTGCACGAAACGCGCGGGTTCGTTCCAGTCGAAATTGCGATAGACCGCCGCGAGATGCGCGAACGGCGGCGACTGCGCAAACAGCTGGAACGTCAACCGGTGGCCGGCGTAATCGGAGTTCAGCAGATCGCGCGCGAATGCCAGCAGCTTGCGGCGATCGTCCGCCATCCAGTTGTCGTTGACGGTGTAGAACTTGTCGAGCCATGGCGCGGTTTCCGGCGCGCGGAAGCTGGCGGCGTCGGGCGTCACGCAGATCTGTCCGCCGCACAGTTCGCGGGCGATGTGCATCATCTCGTGCAGTTGCGAGCACGCGAGCACGCGGCCGGTGAACAGCAGCGACTGGTTCGGCATCAGCAGGCCGGCGGGGCTGCGTTCGGCGGTCGCGATCGAAGCGGTCAGATGCGCATTGATGCCTTCGCGGTAGACGGCCAGTTGCGACAGCTTCTCCTGCACGGCCTGCTGCTTGTCGAGCCCGGTCTGCCGTGCGTTCCACAGCGCCGCACCGATCATCATGTCGGCCATTTTCAGGCCGCGCTGCACGAATGCGAACGCGCTGTAGCGGTGCAGCGTCGCACGGATGAACGATGCGGCCTTCGTGTGGCGGTAGAACAGCACGTTCTCCCACGGGATCAGCACGTCGTCGAAGATCACCAGCGTATCGACTTCGTCGAAGCGGTTCGCGAGCGGATAGTCTTCGAGCGGCGCGCGGCCGGCGAATCCGGTGCGACAGATGAACTTCAGATTCGGCGACGACAGGTCGCAGATGAAGCCCACCGCGTAGTCGGACAGTTCCGCATCGCCCCAGTTGGCGATCGTCGGCTTCGTGAAGGCCTGGTTCGAGTAGGCCGCCGCGGTCTCGTACTTCGCACCGCGCACGATGATGCCGGCGTCGGTTTCGCGGACCACGTGCAGCAGCATGTCCGGATCCTGGTCCTGGGGCCGCTTGGAGCGGTCACCCTTCGGGTCCGTGTTGGCGGAGACGTGGAACGGATCTTCGGCGATCACGCGGTGGATGTGCCGCTCGATGTTGCGCGAGAACTGCGGATCGACTTCGTTCAGCACGTCCTGGCCGTCGTACAGCGACCACATCTCGCCGACGGTTTCGTCGCCGACGCGGGTCACGACACCGCCGACATCCTCCAGCACCAGATCGGTGGCGCTGCGTTTCGCGTGCCAGTCGTCCTGCGTGTAGGGCAGCTTGAGGCCGGTCGCGCATTCGTCCCCCGAGGCGGCGTCGCGATAGGTCATCACGGCCTTCGTGGCCGCATCGTGCTGCATGTCGTAGATGCGGGCCCGGATGTCCACCAGCGGCTTGAACATCGGATGGCGGGTCACGTCGGAGACCCGTTCGCCGTTCACGTACACCTCGCGGCCGTCGCGGATGCTGTCGCGGTACTGCTCACCGGTGCGGATCATGGAGTAACTCCTGGCGGAAGCGGCGGGCCGTCCCGACGCGGATCCGTGGATGGTCACTGCAGCGCAGCAGCGGGTAAAGACGGGCTTTCGGAGCCGCTGCTTCGGAAATCCTGAGCCGGGACCGGCGGCATTCCCGGTACCGCCGGGTACCGATGGCCAGGGCAGCGCAAGGGGCTTGGCTATAATCGCGGCCTTTTCCCGACGTCCGTTGCCGCATCCCTCCATGTTGGAAATCACCGATCTCGCCTGCCGCCGGGGCGAGCGCCTGCTGTTTCGCGGACTGTCGTTCTCGGTCGGCGCAGGTGAACTGCTGTGGATCGAAGGCCGCAACGGCGCCGGCAAGACCAGCCTGCTGCGCATTCTGTGCGGGCTCGGCGTCGCCGACGCCGGCGAAATTCGCTGGCGTGGCCGGCCGGTCCGTCGCGGCGACGAGACCTTCGCGCGCGAGCGACTGTTCCTCGGTCACGCCAACGCGCTGAAGGACGATCTGACGGTCGCCGAGAATCTGCACTTCGCGGCGCGGATCGCCGGCAGCGACGGGACCCTCGATGCGGTGGATCGCGTGCTGGAGGCCTGTGGACTCGCCGCGGTGCGCGGGTCGCCGGTGCGGCATCTGTCCCAGGGGCAACGTCGGCGCGCCGCGCTCGGTCGACTCTGGCTCGCGCAGGCCCAGCCGCTGTGGATCCTCGACGAACCGTTTTCGGCGCTCGACACCGATTCGGTGGATCGGCTGTCGGCGCTGCTGGGGGCCCATCTGGAACGGGGTGGCGCCGCGGTGCTGACCACGCACCAGGAAGTCGCGCTGCCGGCCGGCCGGACGCGCCGGCTCCGGCTCGACGCCTGATGGGGGCGGCGTTCGTTGCGGTCTTCCGGCGCGACATCCTGCAGGCCTGGCGGCGGCGTGCCGACTGGCTCAACACGCTGTTCTTCTTCGTGATCGTGGTCAGCCTGTTCCCGCTGGGTGTCGGGCCGGAACCCGAGCCGCTGCGCACGATGGCCCCGGGCATCCTGTGGGTCGCGGCGTTGCTGGCCGCGATGCTGTCGCTGCAACGGATGTTCGGCGACGACTTCGCCGACGGCACGCTGGAGCAACTGATCCTGGCGCCGCAGCCGTTGCCGTGGCTCGCGCTGGCGAAGATTGCGGCCCATTGGCTGCTGACCGGTGTGCCGTTGACGCTGCTCGCGCCCGTGCTGGGCCTGCAGTTCGGTCTCGAAGGCGAGCCGTTGTTCGTGCTGGTGGCGGCGCTGTTGCTGGGAACGCCGTGCCTGTCGCTGATCGGCGCGGTCGGCGCTGCGCTGACCCTGGGGGTTCGTGGCGGCGGCGTGCTGGTGGCCCTGCTGGTGCTGCCGCTCTACATTCCGATCCTGATTTTCGGCGCCGGGGCCGTGGCGGCTTCCGCGGCCGGGATCAGCGCGGCACCGCATCTGTCGCTGCTCGCCGCCGGTCTGCTGCTGGCGCTGGCGCTGGCGCCCTGGGCCACCGCGGCGGCGCTGCGCGTCGCGGCCGAATAGAACAACGATCAGGCATTTTTCCGGAGAGCGTCTCAGTGGCAGTCAACTGGTTCAAATACGCATCGCCCCAGACCTTCTACCCGCTGGCCGGCCGGCTCGTGCCGCTGTTCTGGCTGCTGGCGATCGTGCTCGGCGCCATCGGTCTGTACATCGGCTTCTTCGTCGCGCCGACCGACTTCCAGCAGGGGGAGTCGTACCGGATCATCTTCATCCATGTGCCGGCGGCCTGGATGTCGATGGTCATCTACGTCGTGATGGCGGCGTGGGCCGGACTGGGGTTGGTGCTGAACACGCGGCTGTCGTCGATGATGGCCACGGCGCTGGCACCGACCGGCGCACTGATGACGTTCCTCGCGTTGTGGACCGGCGCGCTGTGGGGCAAGCCGACCTGGGGCACGTGGTGGGCGTGGGACGCGCGGATGACCTCCGAGCTGATCCTGCTGTTCCTGTACATCGGCTTCATGGCGTTGCAGGCGGCCATCGACGACCCGCGCCGGGCCGACAAGGCGGGAGCGATCCTGGCCCTGGTGGGGGTCGTGAACGTCCCCATCATCTATTTCTCGGTGAAGTGGTGGAACACGTTGCACCAGGGGGCTTCGGTCAGTTTGACGCGGGCACCCAGCATGGCGAACGCGATGCTGCTCGGCATGCTGATCATGGCACTGGCGTTCTGGGCCTACAGCATCGGCGCCGCGCTGCTGCGCGTGCGCAGCGTGATTCTCGAACGCGAACGCCATGCCGGCTGGGTCCGCGAACTGCCGCCCGGCTGAAGGAGACACCGTCATGCAATGGGAAAGTGTGGGACAGTTCTTCGCGATGGGCGGGTATGGCCGCTTCGTGTGGGGCTCGTATGCGGTGACTGCCGCCGTCATCCTGATCGAAGTGGCGACGCTGGTACGACGTCACCGAACCCTGCGCCGGCGCGCCGGTCGTAGTACCGCCACGGATTCCAACGGATCATCTCCATGAAACCTCGACACAAGCGCCTGGCCCTCGTGGCCGGCGGCGTCGCCGCGATCGGTATCGCGGTCGCCCTGATCCTCAACGTGTTCCGGAGCAATCTGGTGTTCTTCTACAGCCCGTCCCAGGTCGCGGCCCACGAAGCGCCGGAAGGCCGCAGTTTCCGCATCGGTGGTCTGGTGGAAGAGGGCAGTCTGCAGCGTCAGCCCGACGGCGTGACGATGCGCTTCGTCGTGACCGATACGCTGAAGACCGTGCCGGTGGCCTACAAGGGCATCCTGCCGGATCTGTTCAAGGAAGGTAAAGGCGTCGTGGCCCAGGGCAAGCTCGAGGCGGACGGCGTGTTCCATGCATCGGAAGTGCTGGCCAAGCACGACGAGAACTACATGCCGCCGGAAGCGGCCGACGCGCTGGACAAGGCGCGCAAGGCGGAAATCGAATCGCAGAAGACGCTGGTCATGGACAAGTCGTCCGGCACGGAGAGTGGCAAGTGATTCCCGAACTCGGACATTTCGCGCTGATCGTCGCGCTGTGCATCGCGCTGGTCCAGGGAACGTTGCCGTTGATCGGCGCCGGCATCGGCAGCCCCCGGTTGATGGCCGTGGCGAGGCCGGCAGCGCAGGGTCAGTTCGTGTTCGTCGCGCTGGCCTTCGGCTGCCTCGCCTGGTCGTTCGTGCACAACGATTTCTCGGTGCTCAATGTCGCGACCAATTCCAACTCGACGCTGCCGGTGGCGTATCGCTTCGCCGCGACGTGGGGCAGCCACGAGGGTTCGCTGCTGCTGTGGACGCTGATGCTGACCGCGTGGGCGACGGCCGTGTCGTTGTTCAGCCGGCATCTGCCGCCACCGATGATCGCGCGGATCCTCGGCGTGATGGCGCTGATCGGCGTCGGTTTCCTGCTGTTCATGCTCGTCACGTCCAATCCGTTCGAGCGGCTGCTGCCCGGTGCCGACGACGGTCGCGATCTGAATCCGCTGCTGCAGGATCCCGGCATGGTGATCCACCCGCCGATGCTGTACATGGGCTACGTCGGGTTCTCCGTGGCATTCGCGTTCGCGATCGCGGCGCTGCTGGGTGGCCATCTCGATGCGGCGTGGGCCCGCTGGTCGCGTCCGTGGACCACGGCCGCGTGGATGTTCCTGACCATCGGCATCTGTCTCGGCAGCGCGTGGGCGTACTACGAACTGGGTTGGGGCGGCTGGTGGTTCTGGGATCCGGTCGAGAACGCGTCGTTCATGCCATGGCTGGTGGGGACCGCGCTGATGCATTCGCTGGCCGTCACCGAGAAACGCGGCGGTTTCAAGGTGTGGACCGTGCTGCTTGCGATCGTCGCGTTCAGCCTGAGCCTGCTCGGCACGTTCCTCGTGCGTTCCGGCGTGCTCACGTCGGTGCATGCGTTCGCGACGGATCCGCGACGCGGCATCTTCATCCTCGCGTTCCTGGTCATCGTGATCGGGGCATCGCTGGCGCTGTTCGCGTGGCGTGCGCCGCGTGTCGGCGCGGGCGGCAAGTTCGATCTCGTGTCGCGCGAATCCGCGTTGCTCGCCAACAACGTGCTGCTGGTCGTCGCGGCGGCTTCGGTGCTGCTCGGCACGCTGTATCCGCTGTTCCTCGATGCGTTGAACCTGGGCAAGATTTCCGTCGGCCCGCCGTACTTCGATTCGGTGTTCGTGCCGTTGATGGCGCCGGCGTTGTTCCTGATGGGCGTGGGTCCCATGGCACGCTGGAAGCAGGCGACGCTGCCGGACCTCGCGACCCGGTTGAAATGGGCCGCGGCGGTCGCGGTGATCGCCGCGGCGGTCCTGCCGTTCGTCGCGGGTCGCTGGTCGCCGATGATCTTCATCGGCCTGTCGCTGGCGCTGTGGATTCTCGCGTCGAGCGTCGTCAACGTGAAGGAGCGCCTGAGCCAGCTCGCGGCCACCAACGGCGGACGGTACGGGCGGGCGGCGGCGGCGCAGCCGCGCGGCTACTGGGGCATGATCCTCGCGCATTGCGGCGTGGCGGTGTTCATCATCGGCGTCACGATGGTCAAGGGTTACGAGACCGAGAAGGACGTGAAGATGAAGCCCGGTGACACGGTCGACGTCGGCGGATACACGTTCCGGCTCGACGGGTTCGAACGCAAGGCGGGGCCCAACTACGACGCGACGGTCGGCGTCGTGACCGTCATCGAAGGGGGGCGTGAGCGCTTGGTGCTGCGGCCCGAGAAACGGTTCTATCCGGTGCAGCAGATGCCGATGACCGAGGCCGACATGGATTCCGGCCTGACGCGCGATCTGTACGTGTCGCTCGGCGAACCGGTGGGCGACGGGGCGTGGGTCGTCCGCGTCTATCACAAGCCGTTCATCGACTGGATCTGGGGCGGCTGTTTCATCATGGCGATCGGCGGGCTCGTCGCGTTGACCGATCGGCGCTATCGCCTCGAGCGACGCGCCGCACGTGCCGCGCGCGATGCCGCCGCGACGGCCGCAGCCTGATCAGGACGATGCGCATGACGCGTTTTCTGATTCCGCTCGGGTTGTTCCTGGCGCTGGTCGTGTTCCTGGCGGTCGGACTGCGACTCGATCCGAAGGAAGTCCCGTCGCCGCTGATCGACAAGCCGGCGCCGCCGTTTTCCGGCACGCAGCTGCATGATCCGTCGAAGCCGCTGGCGCTGGCCGACATGAAGGGCCAGGTCTGGCTGTTCAACGTGTGGGCGTCGTGGTGTGTCGCATGCCGCGAAGAGCATCCATTGCTGGTGGAACTCGGCAAGGCCAATGTGGTGCCGATCGTCGGTCTCAACTACAAGGACAAGCGCGACGATGCGCTCGGGTGGCTGTCGCGCTTCGGTGATCCCTACACGTTGTCGGTGACCGATCCGGACGGCCGCATCGGCATCGACTACGGCGTCTATGGCGTGCCGGAAACATACCTGATCGATCGCGACGGCGTGATCCGCTTCAAGCAGATCGGCCCCGTGACGCCGGAAATCCTGCGCGACCGGATCCTGCCGCTGGTGCGGCAGCTGCAAGGATGATCCGGCGTTTCGTCGTGCTCGTGACGTTGCTGCTGCCGCTGGTCGCGATGGCGGACACGGCCGTGCCGGTCGCCGAAGATCCTGTGCTGGAGCAGCGGCTGATGGTGCTGTCGGCGGAGCTGCGTTGCCTCGTGTGCCAGAACCAGTCGTTGGCGGATTCCCATGCCGATCTCGCGATCGACCTGAAGAATCAGGTGCGCGCGATGCTGAAGGAAGGCAAGTCGGATGCCGAGATCAAGGCGTACATGACGGATCGCTACGGCGACTTCGTGCTGTACCGGCCGCCCGTGAAAGGCACCACGTGGCTGCTGTGGGCCGGGCCCTTCGTGCTGCTGGTCGCGGGTCTCGCGGCGCTGGCGTGGATGGTTCTTCGCCGCCGGGCCGCGGAGCGCGGTGCGACCGCGACGCAACCGTCCGAAGCCGATCTCGAACGGGCGCGGGCGCTGCTCGCGGCATCCGACCCGCCGTCGTGCGGCGACTGACGCAGGCCTGGACGCGCACGGCCATGCCCACCGGTTCGGCCTTGTCGTCCGCGTTGCGGGTCAAGCAGTCCGGAGTGGCGGTGCCGGCCGATCACCGCGGGCCGGCGATCCTGCTGGACGCGGCGCGCGCGCTCGGCGGCGTCGCGCTGTTCGGATCGCTGGTGGCGCTGGTCACGTGGTTGCTGATCCGCGCCGGCCTGATCACCAACCTCGTCGAAGTCCTGCTGCACACGGGGGCGGAGAGTCTGTCCGCCGTGGTCTGCGCACTGGCATTCGTCGCAACCTGGAGTGTGGATCGGCGGAGCACGTTGCCGGCGGCCGCGGCGGGAACGCTGCTGCTCGGGGCCGGGTTGCTCGATCTGTGGCACGCGGTCAGTTACGTCACGGTGGCGTCGTCGCTGGTCGGTTCGGCGGAACCCGAGTCGCTGTTGTTTTCGTGGGCATCGCGGGCGGTGCTGGCACTCGGACTGTTTCTGTACGCGTGGCTGCCGGACCGACCGGTCGCCGACCGCACCCGCTGGTATCTGCTGTTCGCGGTGCTGACCGTGACGGCTGCCGTCGCCGGCGGTGCGACGGTGCTCGCCCAGGCGTTTCCTTGGCTGGTGCCACCGGAGACCGGGCCGGAAGCGTTCCGGCTGTCCGTCGGCACCGGGGTCGTGGCATTGCTGGTGCTGGCCGGTGCGCGTTTCATCGCGCCGCGCGACGCGCACGTCCGCACGTCCGGCATGGTGCTGCTCGCGGCGTGCGGGTTCTTCATGGTGCGCGAACTGGTGTCGTCGTATGCGATCAGCGTGTATCCGGCGTACCCGCGTTTGCTTGCCCACGGGTTCGAGGCGGCGGGTTGCATCCTGCTGTACCAGGGCCTGGTGGTGCAGCGATTGCGGCGTCCCGCGGAAGCGGCGACGGAGCTGCGGATGGCATTGCAGACTTCCGAGGCGCAACTGCTGCGTGCACAGGCGATCGCGGCGTTCGCGACCTACCGGCTCGTGCCGGACGTCGGTGCCGGCGGCGAGCGCCTGTTCGGCCACGACGCGGCGGGACTGCTGGGATTGTCCGAAGGGGTGCGGCTCGCCGAAGCGGATTATCGGCAGCATCATGTGCATCCGGACGACCGTGCGGTGCTGGACGATGCGACACGGCAGCGAAGTGACACGGGTCGCAGTGCCGTCGAGTACCGGATCGTCCGTCCGGACGGCGGCGTGCGCGTGATGCGCGACGTGGCGGAGATCGTCGATGCCGCACCGGGTCGGCGCGAAGCGCTCGGCGTGCTGCACGATGTGACGGAGCGGCGCGGTATCGAGGACGAGCTGCGCCGGCTTACCGCCCATGTGGAGAGTACGCAGGAAGCCGAACGCATCCGCATCGCGCGCGAGATCCACGACGAGCTGGGGGGCGTGCTGACGGGAATCCGCATGCATGTCGCGACCGCCGCGCGGGATTCCGAGCAGTCCACCGGGTCGACCACGGCTCGGTTGCAGGAGGTGTTGCATCTGATCGATTCGGCGACCGAATCGGTGCGCCGCGTGATCCGTGATCTGCGCCCGAGCATTCTCGACGACCTGGGACCCATCGCCGCGATCGAGTGGTACGCCGACGAGCGGCTGCGCAAGGCCGGTGTTCCCGTGGAAGTGGTGCTCGGCCCCGGTGTCGCCGACACCGTGCTCGACGGCGAGCGTGCCAGTGCGTTGTTTCGCGTCGGGCAGGAGGCGATCACGAACATCGCGCGCCACGCGGACGCGACCCGTGTGACCATCACGGTCGATCGTGACGAGGCCGGGTTGTCCATCGAGATCGAAGACGACGGCCGGGGCCTGCCCGACGATCTCGCTGCCCGTCCGCGGTCCTTCGGCCTGATCGGCATGCATGAACGGGTGCGCTATTTCGGCGGGCAGTTGCTGGTGGAGCGCTTGCCCGCCGGCGGTACGCGGGTCGCGGTGCAGATGCCGCTGGAATCGACCGATGGCTGACGGCGCGATCCGCATTCTGCTGGTCGATGACCACCAGGTGGTCCGGCAGGGGTTCCGCACCATGCTCGCGGCGACTCCCGATCTGGCAGTCGCCGGCGAAGCGCCGGACGCGGCGACCGCGCTGCAGTTGCTGTCCACGACGCACTTTCACCTCGTGTGCGTCGACATCGCGCTGCCGGATGTCAGCGGACTCGATCTGTTGAAGACCATCCGCGCGCGCTGGCCGGAACAGCCGGTGCTGGTGATCAGCATGTATTCGGAGGAGGCGTATGCGGTCCGCGCATTCAAGCTCGGTGCCTCGGGCTATCTGACCAAGAACACCGAGCCCGACGTGCTGTTCACCGCGATCCGTCGCGCGGCGGCGGGCCGTCGCTACGTCACGCCCGAACTCGGCGAGCGGCTCGCCGAAGAGCTCGCTCTCGGTCCGGCGCGCAGCGGCCACGACGGATTGTCGGAGCGGGAGTTCGAAGTGCTCCGGCGCATCGCGCTCGGCCAGGGTCTGGCCGAGATTGCCGAGGACCTGCATCTGAGTGCCAAGACCGTCACCACGTACCGGGCGCGCATCCTGCAGAAACTCGGCGTGCGCAGCAACGCGGAACTCGTGCGCTACGCGGTCGATCATCAGATCGTGACCTGACGCCGCATCCCCTACGTATCGTAGGGGATCACGCACTTCAGCATCGGGCAATGCCGGCTTGCCGCTGGCCGCGTGGTGGGCGACGATCGTTGTCGTTCTTCATCTTCCATCTCCCCAATGATTGCGCGCCTGATCGGCTGGTCTCTGGAGCAGCGGATTCTCGTTGCGGTTCTCGCGTGTGTGCTGGTCGTCGCCGGACTGTTCGCCGTGCGGCAACTGTCGGTCGATGCGTTTCCCGACGTGACGAACATCCAGGTCCAGGTCGCCTCCGAGGCGCCGGGACGCGCACCGGCCGAAGTGGAGCGGTTCGTCACGATCCCCATCGAGATCGCGATGACCGGTTTGCCCGGCCTAGTCGAGATGCGCTCGCTCAATCGCAATGGCATCTCGCTGGTCACGCTGGTCTTCACCGACGACACGGATGTTTACTTCGCGCGCCAGCTGGTTCTGGAGCGACTGATCGAAGCCGGCGCACAGATGCCGCCGGACGTGCGTCCGGTGCTGGGGCCGGTCACCACCGGGCTCGGCGAGGTCTACCAGTACACGCTGGAGCGCGATGACGATCGCGGGCCCGATGGGCGCTATCGCGAACTGACCAAGGACGAACTGACCGAGCGGCGCACGATCCAGGACTGGGTCGTGCGTCCGCTGCTGCGTTCGATTCCGGGCGTGGCCGAGATCAACACCCAGGGCGGGTTCGCCAAGCAGTATCTGGTCTACGTGAATCCCGACCGGCTGCGACATTTCGGACTCACGCCGAAGGATCTGCACGAGGCCGTGTCGCGCAACAACGCCAACAGTTCCGGTGGCGTCTTGCCGCAGGGTGGCGGTCAGTATCTGGTCCGCGGTGCGGGACTGATCGGTTCGCTGACCGATATCGGCAACATCGTGGTCAAGGAAAGCGGTGCGACGCCGGTGTACGTCCGCGATGTGGCCGAAGTCCGCTTCGACACCGAAGTCCGGCAAGGTGCGGCGATCAAGAACGGCGAGACCGAGATGGTCGCCGGCATCGTGCAGATGATCCGCGGTGGCAATGCGCGCGAGATCGTCACGCGTCTCAAGGCTCGCGTCGCGGAGATCAACGCGCAGGGTCTGTTGCCGATGGGGTTGAAGATCGTGCCGTTCTACGACCGCACGATGCTGGTGGACGCCGCGATGAGCACGATCGCCAAGGTGCTGCTGGAGGGCGTGATCCTGGTGGTCGTGATCCTGTTCATCTTTCTGGGCGACGTGCGTTCGAGCCTGATCGTCGTCGCGACGCTGTGCCTGACGCCGCTGCTGACGTTCATGGTCATGAACCAGATCGGGCTGTCCGCGAATCTGATGTCGCTCGGCGGACTGGCCATCGCGATCGGATTGATGGTCGACGGCTCGGTCGTGGTCGTCGAGAACACGTTCGCGCGTCTCGGCGATCCGAGCAATCACGGCAAACCGAAGCTCTATCTGATCCGCGAAGCCGCGACCGAAGTCGGCAAGCCCGTGCTGTACGGCGTCGGCATCATCGTGCTGGTGTTCCTGCCGCTGCTGTCGCTGGAGGGCATGGAGGGCAAGATGTTCGCGCCGCTGGCGCTGACGATCGCGATCGCGCTGACCATTTCCCTGTTGCTGTCGTTCACGCTGTCGCCGGTGCTGTGCGCGTTCATTCTGAAGGGCGGCGCCGAGCATGACACGTGGCTGCTTGCGCGGATCAAGCGGCCCTATCTGAAGGCGTTGCACTGGTCGCTGCGCAATCCGCGCAAGGTGGTCGGAGCGGCCGTGCTGGCACTGCTCGGCAGCGTCGCGCTGGTCCCGTTGCTCGGAACGGCGTTCATTCCGACGATGCAGGAAGGGTCGGTGACGCCGGTGCTGGTGCGGGTGCCGTCGATTTCCATCGATGAGTCGGTCAAGCTGGAAACGCAGGCGCTGAAGCAGGTCATGACGGTACCCGGCATCGAAATGATCGTTGCGCGGCTCGGCCGCGGCGAATCGGCTGCGGATCCGGGGCAGCCCCACGAATCGGATCCGATCGCGACCCTCGCGCCGCGCGACGAATGGCCGTCCGGCTGGACGCAGACCGATTTCGCCGATGCGGTCCGCAAGGCGCTCCGAGGTCTGCCGGGGGTCGAGGTGTCGATCAGTCAACCGATCGCCGCGCGCGTGGACGAAATGGTGTCGGGCGTGCGTTCGCAGGTCGCGGTGAAGATCTTCGGCGAAGATCTCGGGCGGCTCAAGGAGGCCGGTGACGACATCGCGCGCGTGCTGATGGCGACGCCGGGCGCGACCGACCTGCGCGTGGAGCGCGGCTCCGGACAGGAATACCTCAACATCGACATCGATCGCGATCAGATCGCGCGCTTCGGCCTGAATGTCGAGGAGGTCAACGATCTGATCGAGATCGCCGTGAAGGGGCGCGAGGCGACGACGATCTACGAAGGCGAGCGCCGGTTCTCGTCCGTGGTGCGGTTTCCCGAAAGCTACCGCAACAACGTCGATGCGATCGGTTCGATCACGTTGCAGACGCCCAACGGCGCACTGGTACCGCTGCGCAACGTCGCCGACATCAGCATCGAAGAAGGGCCGGCGCAGGTCTCGCGTGAAGGTGGCAAGCGGCGGCTGGTGATCGGCGTGAACGTCGCAGGCCGCGATCTGGGCGGATTCGTCGCCGAGGCGCAGCAGCGCATCGCGCAGGAAGTGCAGTTGCCGGAAGGCTACTACCTCGTGTGGGGTGGCCAGTTCGAGAACATGGAGCGAGCGCTGAAACGGCTCGGCATCATCATTCCGATCACGATCGCGGCGATCTTCTTCCTGCTGTTCATGCTGTTCGGCACGGTGCGTTACGCGGCGCTGGTCATCACGGTGCTGCCGCTGGCGGCCATCGGCGGCATCATCGGGCTGTTCGTGTCCGGCGAGTATCTGAGCGTTCCGGCGGCCGTGGGCTTCATCAACCTGTGGGGCATCGCGGTGCTCAACGGTGTCGTGCTGGTGAGCTTCATCCGGCAGTTGCGCGAAGAAGGCCTCGACAAGGCCGAAGCGGTGATCGAAGGCTGCACCCATCGGCTGCGGCCGGTGATGATGACGGCATCGGTGGCGATGCTCGCGCTGATCCCGATGCTGTTCTCGACCGGGCCCGGATCGGAAGTCACGCGGCCGCTGGCCGTGGTGGTGATCGGCGGATTGTTCTCGTCCACCGCGCTGACGTTGCTGGTGGTGCCGTGCCTGTACGGATGGTTCGAGCCGAAGCCCACGAAGATGACGCTGCCCGACTCGCACCCGCCGGTTTCGCAGCAGGCGGCCGGCTGAGCGGCCGCACCGGCCACGCGTCGGCGTTCAGCGGGAAGGTCCGTTCGCGACGACGAGGGTCTGCCGCCCGACCCAGATTTCGCCGGGGCGCACCGTCTGTGGTCGGGTCGCGACCGCCGGTTCCACGCACAGCATGTGGCGAAAGCCGTCGGGCGCCATGTCGGTGATCCGCGCGGTCTGCGCTTCCCATGGATTCCAGACGACCACGTCGGGCCAGCCGAGGGTCCGGACGATCGTCCGGTTCCGCGGTTCGACGATCGTCAGTTGGGGCGGTGCATCGCCGTAGATGCGATCCACCTCGGCGTCGACGACGAGGCCGTCGGCGTCCTGCCGGCGCTTGGCGCCACCGGCGGTCTGATCGACGTAGCTGCGCTGCGCGAGACCCTGAATCGTGGCGTGTTCCACTTCGTGCACCTGCAGATAGGTATGCAGTGCGCCGGTGAAATCGAACGCGTCGTCGCCCGTGTTCTCGATCGACAGTTCGACATCGAGCTGGCCGGCGCTCACGCTGACGGTGAGTTCGGCGAGAAACGCATGGGGCCAGATGGCGCGGGTCTGCGGGCCGTCGCGCAGCGTCCACGTGTTCGTCGCGTGGTCATCCCCGGCACGGCCTTCTGCGGGTACCCAGTCGAGCACCCGCGCGAATCCATGACGGGGCAGCGGACCGTGCGGGCCGAACTGCGGGAAGATCACCGGGATGCCGCCGCGGATCGCAGTGCCGGGCTTGAACACGGCACGGTCGCTGAGGAACAGCCGTTCCCGACCGTCGGCCGTGCGCCATGACAGCACGTGGGCGCCATAGGCAGTGACCAGGACGGAGCTGCCGTCGCCGGATCGCAGCCGGAGCGCGGGCATTCCTTGATGGTCGACGGATTCGACAGCGGGTTTGGGCATCACGGGCTCGTCCGGAAAATGGGCGCGCGGACCTTAGCACACGGGGCCATCCGATCGTCGGTCCGCGAGGGGTGCGGATCCCCATGGGCCGGGCCGAAGCACCCATGGAGCGCAGCGCGGATTCGCGGCAGACGGTAGATTCCGGCATTGCTCCGTCTTCGGCCGCCGGGATCGCCTTGACCGATCGACTGCTCCGCTTCACGCTGATCCTCGGCGCGCTGACCGCGTTCGCGCCCATGTCCATCGACATGTATCTGCCGAGCCTGCCGACCCTCGGGCGCGACTTCGCGACCGGTACCGAACAGGTGCAGGCGACGCTGTCGGCGTTCTTCATCGGGCTGGCATTGGGTCAGGCGCTGTACGGCCCGTTGTCCGATCGGTTCGGCCGGCGGCCACCGATGTTCGTCGGCATCGCGATCTACACGGTGGCGTCGGTCGGTTGCGCGCTCGCAACGACCATCGAATGGCTGGTGGCGATGCGCTTCCTGCAGGCGATGGGCGGCTGTGCCGGCGTCGTGATCGCCCGGGCGGTGGTTCGCGATCTGTTCGATGCCCGCGACTCCGCCCGCATGTTGTCCCGGCTGCTCCTCGTGATGGGGCTGGCGCCGATCCTGGCCCCGTTGGCCGGTGGGTTCATGCTGAATGTCGCCGGCTGGCGTGCGATCTTCTGGGCGCTGTCCGGTTTCGGTGCGCTCTGCTTCGTCGGTGTGATCGCGCTGCCGGAAACACGGCAGGCATCGGCGGCGCCGTTGCGGTTCGGTGCGGTATTGCGCCGCTACGGCAATCTGCTCGCGCACCGGCGGTTCATGGGCTTCACGTTGTCGGCCGGTTGCGCGCAGGCGGGTATGTTCGCCTACATTTCCGGCTCGCCGTTCGTGTTCATCGAGTTGTACGGCGTTCCCGCCCACGCCTACGGATGGTTGTTCGGGCTCAATGCGCTGGGCCTGATCGCGGCGTCCCAGGTGAATCGCCGGCTGCTGGATCGCCACGAACCGCAGCAATTGCTGACGTGGAGCTTTCGCGCCACAGCGGGCTTCGGCCTGCTGCTGGTCGTGGCCGCCTGGACGGGTGTCGGTGGCCTGATCGTGCTGCTGCTGCCGCTGTTCGGGTTCGTCACTTCATTGGGGTTCGTCGGTCCGAACGCAACGGCCTGTGCGATGGCGCCGTTCGCCGATCAGGCCGGCGGCGCGTCGGCATTGCTCGGCACGCTGCAGTTCGGGGCCGCGGCGGTTGCCGGAACCCTGGTCGGCCTGCTGTACGACGGCACGGCGGTGCCGATGGCGCTGGTGATGGCCACATGCGGCATTGCCGCGTGGATCGTCCGCGGCGCCCTGGTCCGTTAGCGACACCGGACGAAAAAATCCCCGGGCGACCTTGCGATCGCGCCGGGGGGAGAGGAGTCGAACGACTGCGCTTGCAGCCTGGGTCAGCCCAGGCGTCTTGTCTGCTGATTCCGTTGCTGGCGCACGACCGACAGTCCGACCACGAGGGTCAGGGCGGCCAGGGCCAGCGAGTTCGGCTCCGGTACGCGGTAGCCGGTCAGTTGATCCTGCTGGGTCGGGCTCGCGAACACCGTGAAGACCCAGTTCGAGTTGTCGTTCAGCGAAGCCAGGCTCGACAGCATGCCGGAGGCGGTGGCGATCGCGTCGCCGCTCAGGGCGCGGAAGGTGCCGGTCGCGAGATCGAGGCCGGAGACGCCGTCGTTCCAGATTTCCCAGACGGCGATCTGGAACGCGGCGGATGCGATCGGCGAATTGATGCCGTCGTAGTACTCCCCATAGAGGCGGCCCAGCAGCGACGCGCGGGGATCGAGATCGGAAAACTCGGAGGCCGTGAAGTTCGTGTAGTTCTGGCCGAAGGCGACGTGCTGCGCGATATCCACGCAGAAAAGTCGCAGCACCGGATCATCGGCGTAGCCGTTGGAGGCGGCGTCGAACTGACCGAGAAACTGGCCCGCGGCGACGGTGGAACTGGCGCCACCAAAACTGATGGTGGTGTTGGAACTGCCGGACGAGAAACTCGAGATGAGCAGGGGGGCTGCGT